>JALXBH010000001.1 GCA_026991535.1 Calditrichia bacterium
TCCGGGATGCCTTTTCCGGTCTTGGCCGAAATCTCGGCACACTGATAAGTGCCGCCCCAGTCTTCCACCAGTACATTACGCTCGGAAAGCTGCTGTTTAATACGCTCGGGGTTGGCCCCGGGCTTATCGATTTTGTTTATGGCGATAACGATTTTCACCCCGGCGGCCTTGGCATGATCCAAAGCCTCGTCGGTTTGCGGCATCACCGCGTCATCGGCGGCAATGATCAGAATAACGATATCCGTCACCTGGGCGCCGCGTGCGCGCATGGCGGTAAAGGCCTCATGGCCGGGCGTATCAAGGAAGGTGATCTTTTTACCCTGATAATCCACTTCATAGGCGCCCACGTGCTGGGTTATCCCCCCGGCTTCTCCACCGGCCACGTTAGACTCGCGCAGATAATCCAGAAGAGAGGTTTTTCCGTGATCCACGTGCCCCATAATGGTTACAATCGGCGGCCGGGGCTCCAGCAAAGCGGGATCGTCCTCTTCCTCTTCCTCCTCATCGTCTACAAATTCGGTCACTTTGTGTTCTTCAACCTTGTAACCGTATTCTTCCGCCAGAAGTTGAATTGTATCCAGATCAAGGCGTTGGTTTATGGAAACCACCAGTCCCAGTTCCAGACATTTCATAAGTATCTCGGAAACAGGCACATCCATCAGGTTGGCCAGGTCATTGGCGGAAATAAATTCGGTTACCTCTATAACCTTTTCCTCTATCAGCTCGCCCTCAACCTCTTTAACTTTCTTTTTGTACTTAGGCTTCCTGGCTTTGGTATCCAGCGAGGCCAGGGTCTTTTTAAGCGTATCCTGAACCGCCTTGGCATCTACATTCTTACGTTTTTGTTTTTTGCTTTTACGTTTACGGGCCGCGCCGTCGCCATCAATACCCAGCACACGCAGATCGGGCTTTTTGGAAGCCTTTTTCTTACCATCCTTGCGGATCATCTCCAGGGCTTTTTGGCGCTTTTTCTCCTTCTCGGAAAGGCTTTCAACTTCGGGCGCCTTTTCTTTTTTCTTTTTAGATTCATGCCGTGGCGGGGTTTCGGCAACGGGCATCTTCGCCGGGGCGGGTTTGGGTCTTTTGGTAGGATCCGTATAGGGCTCCTGCTTGCGTATCACCGGCCTGGCGGGCTTTTCCGGCGCCGGGGCCTGTTCTTTCTCGGGCTCTTTCGGGGAAACCGGTTCAACCGTTTTGGGTTCTTCCCCGGCTTGTTCCTTTTTCCCGGCCGTTTTTTTTGCCCTGGGCTTGGGTTCGGGCTCGGGCTCGGGCTTGGAAAGCTCTTCCGCGCGTACCTCGATGGATTCCTTAATCGCTTTCAGGTAGTCAGATTCCGCTTCCGAGGGTTTTTCCGCGGCAGCTTCCGACGGAGCGCCGGCCTTCTCTTCCGCTTCAAGGCTCTTTTTTTCGCGTCTTTTTTCCGCCTTGGCTTTATCCGTGGCAAAACGCTCAACAATCTCCAGATAGTCTTCTTCCGAGACCGCCGAGTTGGGGCCACTGACCTTTACGCCTTTTTCAACCAAAAACTGGCTGATGGTTTCATGACCAACGTTTAACTCTTTGCAAATTTTAAACAGTTTATATTTTTTAGCTGCCGCCATTTATTCTCCAAATATATTCATTATTCGCCGGATTCATCCGTTTCGAATTCCTGAATAATTTCCCATATTTTTTCCGCTGATTTAGGCCCTATGCCCGGCAAGGCCAACAGGCCTTCCATTTCCAATTCTTTTATTTTTCGTACATCGGTTACTCCGGCCTCGATCAGCTTATTCTTAATTGCGTCCGCCAAATCCAGCTCCTCCACAGAGGGCAGGGAAGCCGAGGCGCTTTCGGAGTCATATTCCGATTCCTTGATCGGCTCGATCTGATAGCCGGTCAACCGGGAAGCCAGACGCAGGTTTTGACCGTTGCGTCCTATGGCGATGGCCATCTGATCATCCGGCAAAACGGCCACGGCCATTTTTTCTTCGCGGTTTACAATTATCTTAAGGGGCTTGGCCGGGGTCAAAGCACGCATAATAAAAATCTCCGGCTCCGACGAGTAGTTGATCACATCGATTTTTTCATTATTCAGCTCGCGGACGATGGCCTGTATACGGCTGCCCTTGGTACCCACGCAGGCGCCCACGGGATCAACACGGCGGTCGATGGATTCCACCGCCACCTTGGCCCGGTCTCCCGGCTCGCGCACCACATTGCGGATTATAACGATACCGTCGTCAATTTCATTGACTTCCAGTTCCAACAGACGTATAAGGAACTTACTGTCCCCGCGGCTGACGATGATCTCCGGCCCGCGGCCTTCGTTGCGCACTTCTTTTATAATGGAACGTACCGTATTGCCGCGACGAAGACGTTCGTTGTATATCTGCTCTTCCCGGGGTAAAAATACTTCGGTTTTATCCACATTGATATAGATGCCGCGCTTGTGAATCTGATGAATATCGCCGATGATGATCTCACCGATGCGGTTTTCATATTCCTCTACAATATTCTCCCGTTCAAAATCACGGATACGCTGATTGAGGTTCTGCTTTGCCGATATAATCAGGCGGCGTCCGAACTCCTCGGGGTCTATCACTTCCACGATTTCCTCGCCTAACTCGGCATCTTCATCTATCTTCAGGGCGTCTTCCAGGGTAATTTCTGTTACCGGGTCTTCCACGGTTTCCACAACCGTCTTTTCCTGATAGATTTCTATATCACCCTTGTCGATGTTCACGATAACGTCAAAATTTTCCGCGCTGCCGTATTTTTTTTCAATCATGGAAATAAAAATGTTTTCCAGCATATCACGAAGATTTTCTTTTTCAATCTTTTTATCTTTTGCTATCTGTGTGATAGCTTCCATAATCTCAAGATTCATTAGAGTCGATTACCTCCAGCATGTTACCATTGTAACTTTATCTTTGCTTCTATAATGTCCTGGCGGTTTATTATCATGCGTTTTTTTTTGTCCGCCAGTTCCAGTTCATTGTCATCAAAGCGCACCAGCTTCCCGCTAACCGTTTCGGTCAGCTCATCCGCCTTATATTTTACCTTTAGGTTTCTCCCGATATTTTTCCGGAACTGAAAGTCCTTAACCAGGGGCCTGTCCAGCCCCGGAGAAGAGACGTCTATCCGGTATTGCACGGGAAACTCTTCATTTATATCGATTTCATCCTGCAACTCGCGTGAAAGTTGTACACACTGATCCAGCGTAATGCCATCTTCCGTATCGGCATAGACCATGTAAACGGGCCGTTTCAGATCGCCTTTCACTTCAACATCCACCAGGATTACCCCTTGCCTTTTACAGGCTTTTTCCACAAGCGGTACTATTTTTTCCCGGAGGGACATAGCTACTCCATAAACAAAAAAAGTGGGCGGAACCCACTTCAAGTCGATAACTTCAAGCAAGCATTGAATTTAAGCCACCAATCCTGCTTATGCAAATTTTTAGAAGGCTACTCAATATATTAAGGGAGGCCGGAAAGGCGGATATTCCGGGAAGAAAGACGGGGATAAAAAAGCACACCCGGGATATCCTCCGGGTGTGCGTTATGCGGAAGGCTTATAATGCGTTTTTGAAATTTTCAGAAACGGCTTCCCAGTTTATCACATTAAAAAAGGCATTCAGATAATCGGGACGCCGGTTTTGATAATTGAGATAGTAGGCATGCTCCCAAACATCGACGCCTAAAATCGGCGTGCCTTTAAAGTCGGAAATATCCATCAGCGGATTATCCTGATTAGCGGTGGAGCCTACTTTAAGGTTACCGCCGGCATCCAGCACCAGCCAGGCCCAACCGGAACCAAAGCGCGTGGCGCCCGCTTTTTTAAAGGCCTCGGCAAAGGCGTCAAAGGAACCAAAGGCGTCATCCATGGCCTTGGCCAGATCGCCTTCGGGACGGCCGCCGCCGTTGCCGGACATGATTTTCCAGAAAAAGGAGTGGTTCCAGTGTCCGCCCCCGTTGTTTCTTACCGCGGTTTGTATTTCCGAGGGAACGGCGGAAAGAGCGCCGATCAGTTCATCCAGCGATTTATCCTCCAGACCCACGTTGCCGCTAATGGCGTTGTTAAGATTATTCACGTATCCCGCATGATGTTTTCCATGATGAATTTCCATGGTACGGGCGTCAATATGCGGCTCCAGCGCGCTAAAATCGTATGGCAGGTCAGGTAAGTTAAACGACATAATATCTCCTTGTTATAATATTTTAAAACTCTATAAAACCATTTCGGTGGTTGTTACGATTATAAAACCATCTGCTTAAAAAAAGTATTCCCGCAATTATTACCGGTATGGCAAATAAAGCCGCCAGAATCCGCGGAAAAACAATTACCGTAATTCCGAACAATACCAATCCCAACCCTATCCAGGGAAAGGATTGTCCGAAATTAGAAAAATTACCCTGATATCTCTTTCTCATATTTTTTCCCTTTAATTCATTAATGATGCCTGATTTCTTCCGGGGGCAACGGCCATGTATTCCATCAGAGCCATATTTTCATCAATGTGGATAATGAAATCCAGATTGCCCCTCTGATCTTCCTTTTTCAATCCGCCCTGTTTTATGCTCAGGCGCTGCCCTTCGCTTACACGCGGCGGAATTTGCAGACGCAGGGGCTTTCCGTCCGGCCCGGCAAAGGTGCGCACACAGCCGGAATGGGCCTCGGCGGGACTCACGGGCAGTTCCGCGATGACATCCAGTCCCTCAATACGGTAAAACGGATGATCGAGCAAGCTTACCTGAAGAATGAGCTCGCGTCCTTGCCCGCCACGCGGCCGGCCGCCGCGGATATCCTTTAGACGGAGCAACTGACCGTCATGCAGCCCCTTTTTCAGGTTCAGCTTAACGGTGGCGCCGCCGGACAACCGTATTTTAATGCTTTTGCCCGAAAGAGCCTGTTCCAGCGTTAAGGGCAGTTTTTTATAATGGGTTTCTCGCGCCATATTTTTTCCCATATTTTGTTTCCGGGGAGTAAACATTCAACATTCGTGCCATATTGGGCAATATCCTTCATAAGTTATTGTAATTATGAAACTTATAAAAGTTCCACACCCGTACCCGCTTATTTACGCCCTGACATTCAGGCCGACCGGCCGCGCCTTTCCGGCTTATTTGACACGCGCCGGGACAGGTAATGGCACACCTTCTATCTTTATCAGCTCAGAGGTTATATGACCGACGATGATTTTACTGGTCATTTGCACGGGAAGGCGCAGCCGGTCATCGGTCAACCATATTTTCAGGCTGCCCTTTTTCTTAAAAAGACCTTCGCCTTCTATCATCGGTTCAACCACGATACAGCGGAAGGTACCCGCTTCCACTTCTATCGTTTCCCGTTTATGTACAACCACCCTCAGGTTATAAACCTTTTTCTTTTCGTGATTAACCAGATATTGGGATTTTCCCGGCTCCAGGGATAAAAGACGCACATAATAAAAAGAGGAAAGAACATCCTGGGCATGGGGCGGCACGGTTACTTCATACTTTTTACGACTGCGCACCCGCATATTATTATGATAGCGGGTTTCCTCAACCCGGGCCAGGGAATCTTTGGGAAAGTAGTCGGTCAGCAAATCCGCCTTATAATTTCCCTCCCGCAGTTTTTTTTCAAACCGCAATGGATAAAATCCGCCGGGTACCACATAGGAATTGACCTCATCGCGCACTTTATATATCCAGTCAAAACCGCTGGCGCTTTTTGCGGAGGTTCTAAAACGGTAAACGGAAATAGAATCCCGGAACACGGTTTTATGCACTTCCATCACCGCCTTGCCGGCCGTAATAAAGCCGTAACGCAGGCGAAAGGTCAGCTTCTCGCCATCATGGAACGGCAGCGGCCTGTTTAACGTGTCGACGGAAGCGGAATCACCCTCCGCCGGGCCCGGGGACGGATAGGCCCAGGCTACGATAAACATGAGCATCATAAACATACTTTTTAACATAGAGTATCCTAAACTTTTACGTATTATCAGCAGAATAAAAAAAAATGCAATATAAAAACATTTTTATTTTTTTGGCCCTGTTTCTAAATTAACTTTTTATTAAAAACAAATGGCGCCGGTCTATACGTTTTGCAGTGTTTCAACCATGGATACCCAACCCGCGTGCTACAAAAACCGGAGCGATGGCAAACCCTGTTTTTCTATGTATAAATTTCTTCCCGACATACAAGCAACCGAACCTTTATCCCTGTCGCGCCCATCCTTCGCCTTCCGGGGAACAGCGGGAGTCCCATGCGCATAAGCCTTTGGGTTCCCAACCTTATCGTCCCCCTGGAAACATACATGATTACCCAGATCAGGGATTTGTGCGACCAGGGCCATGAACTGCGTATAATAGCCTTTGGCCGCCTTAAAGGAATGCCGCTGTACCGGGACGAAAACTATCCCGTTTTTGAACAGGCCCTGAACATTGCGCCGCCCACCAACGATCTGAAAAAAGCCTGGGCCATGCTTATGGGCTTTTTTAAATCCCGCCACAAAAAAAAACTTTTAAACAGTTTAAACGGAAAACGGTTCGGACGTTTGACACACAAATTCTATTTAAGCTGGTATCTTATGGCCCTGGAAGCTCATGACTCCTTTGGAGAGGATTTGATACTCTGTCACTTCGGGCACATAGGCAATGTGGCGGCGGGGCTGCACAAGCTGGGCTGTTTAAAAACCCGTTTTGCCACCTTTTTCCATGGTTTTGATTTTCACCGGCTGGTTCCCCGTTACGGCGCTGCCTTTTACAAACTGCTGCGCGAAAGCGGTTTTCCTGTTTTTGCCGCCAGTAGCCATCTAAAAAGCGGTCTGCGTGATATCGGCTTTACCGAAGAATCCACCTTTGTGCATAACATGGCCCTGAATCCGCTGTTTTTCAATCCGCCGCCGCCGGAGGACAAACATTGGAGGCCACGACCGTTAAAGCTAATAACCGTGGCCCGCCTGGAAAAGATTAAAGGCCTTCATCTGGCTATACGGGCCCTGGCCCTGTTACATAAAGAGGGTGTCGCTTTTGAATATGCCATCATCGGCGACGGCGCGGAGAAAGAGGCGCTGAAATCTCTTGCCCGGGAAGAGGGGCTTTCCGGCTCCGTCCGTTTTTTGGGCGCCCTGACCAGCCCGAAAATCAAGCGGCACCTGGACCATTCTCACCTCTTTTTACTGCCCAGCATTATCGATGAAGGCGGCAATCCCCTTGTTTTGCAGGAAGCCCTTGCCCGGGGTCTGTTGGCTATTGGCAGTAAACGCGGAGGCATTCCGGAACTGATCGGCGAATGTGGATGGCTGATGGACGACGAGACCCCCGGGGCATTGCTTAAGGCCATAAAAGCCTATCTTGAAACACCGGCGGAGGAAAGGGCCCGCCGTCAAAGGGATGGGCAGCGTAAAATAAGGGAATCCTTCAATATCCGCGCGCTTAACCGCGACCTGCTGCGCATATGCTTGAGGTTCCCGGCATGAAGCAAAAATCCTACGCCGTGTTCGAAACGGGTTTTATGCAACGCTGGGATGAAAAGATAACCCGTCTGCGTTTGAAAATAGACCACCCCTGGCTGGACTTCTTTTTTAAATATACAGCCAACCCGGATAAATACCCCCTGTTTTACGTTCCGGCGCTTTTAGCCTTTTTGGCATATATTGTCGCTTCCGGGAATGCGGCCCTGCTCATTGACGCCATCGTCTTGATTCTTCTTAGCGATCAGGGCGCCTCCTGGCTTTTAAAAAAGCGCATTCGCCGATACCGGCCCGGTTCCTGGTATCTGGGGCCGGAACATGCCGACGACGACGCGATGCGCCATCGCCGGGGATTCCGCGAGCGTAAAATATTTGACAAATTCGAGGGCTATGAGCGAAATTCCCACAGCGCCATGTGCAGCAGCCACGCGGGTAATTTTTTGGCATTCGGACTGTTGCTGCAACACGCCCTGGCCACCAGCGGCTGGCTGTTGCTGCCCTTTGTTCTGGTGGGTGTGGGACGCTGGTATATCGGCGCCCACTGGGCCAGCGACATTTTGGCCGGCTGGCTGCTGGGTTTTTTGGCTTATCGCATTGTACTTTATCTGGGAACAGGAACATGGCTGTTAGCATTGCTGTCGTAATTCCGGTATATAACGCGGCGGAATATCTGGACTACGTTCTGGAAAGCCTGATGACTCAAACGGTTATGGCTGATGAGATCATTTGCGTGGATGACGGTAGTACCGATGACTCCGCGGCAATCATCGAAAGGATAAGAGAGCGTTACCCGGAGGGGAACCTGCGCCTGATCCGCCAGACCAATAGCGGCACGGCGGCAGCCTGCAACGCCGGGGTTGAGGTCGTTCAAAGCGACTATATCATCATTTTGGGCAGTGATGACATTTTACTGCCCACGCGTATCGAAGAAGATAAGCGTGATTTGGAAAACCGCCCCCTGGATATGGTGTTCGGCCCCAGCTATACCTTTGCCGGGGATCACCGGCAGTTACATTTTTTAAAGAAAAAACATGAAATGAACCTGGCACACATCGACAAAGACCCCGTTGTTAACGGCTTGTTAAAAAAACTGCATATCCCCACCAACGCCGCCACGCTAAAAACCGGGGTCTGGCGCAAACTGGGCGGTTACGATGTCTCCATCGCTTATTCGGAAGATTATGATTTCTGGATTCGTTTTTTTTGCACCCGGCCCAAAATCGAATATCGTCACACTCCCCTGTCGGCCTACCGTTTTTCGGCGGATCATCAAAGCAAATCCAAGCATCTGGATAAAAAGATTCTTTCGCGCATACAGATCGCCGAAAAGTTTTTTAACAACAGCGCCTGCCGGGAGTACCACCATTTAAAACCGCAAACGCTGACCGTTATGTACGAAACCCTGGCCCATGACCATTGGGCGGCGGGCAATATGTCCGCTTACCGCCGGTTTGCCGCCCTGGCTTTTGACCAGGGGCTGGGGGGCGTACAGGCCAAAACCATTCTTCGCTATCTAAAATCCTTTTTTAAATAATGAAAATCCTATATCTGCATATCGCCGCCGGACAGGCCAGCTACCGCTATCGCGTGGAGCAATATAAGCCCCTTTGGGCCGCAAGCCCGCACACGGTAAGCTATCAAACAGTTGTGGGGATTCCCACGGTACAAAAACTAAGGCATATCCTGCGTTGCGGCGAGTATGACATTGTCATCCTGCAAAAGAAATTGTTACACCCCCTTTTTATCCGGGCCATAAAAAAACGCGCCCGGCTTGTGTTTGACTTTGACGACGCCCTCTATGCCCGTGAAAGTTATAAAAAGGAGAAACCGCGCTCCGTCGATCCCGGATCGGCCACGGCCATAAAGCGGCTGAATTTTATTTTGCGCCGGGCGGACATGGTTTTGGCCGGCAACGGGGAATTGGCCGCCTACAGCAAAAAATTCAATTCCAATGTACAGCTTATCCCCACCCCC
>JALXBH010000002.1 GCA_026991535.1 Calditrichia bacterium
CGCGTCCAACAAAAGCCCATATTCGGCAAATAAATGGTCGTCTTCACGTCCGTCAAACAGATCATTTATGCCGATCATCAGCCAAAGTTGTTGTGGCCGCGCTTTTTGGCTTAGAGGCAGGCGTTCCTTGGCGCCGTCGATATGATCTCCGGAGATACCGTGATTGACCAGATGGGCCATTTTGAAAAAATAGTCCAGGTCGAACTGCTCGGTCAGTGAGTCGCCGAGGAAAACCACCGCATCCGCCGGCGCCCGCCGCGCTTCATTTTCCATCACACGGCAGCGCTGCCGCCAATGGGCCGTGCGCATTTACAGGCCGGAGTTTTCCATGGAAAGCCGGTTAGAGATGGCCATCTCATCCTCGGCTTCCTGAATCATCCCCTTTTGTACATAAAGCCGGGAAAGGGCCGTGTGGGCCAGGGGGTCGCGGGGGTTGATGGCGATCCATTTCTGTACAATATCTATCGCCCGGGCAATTTCACCCTGGCGGTTCAGGCATTCGGCCAGGGCGCTGTAGGCGGCCTCAAATGTCTCATCTTCGCCGATGGCCTGCTCAAACAGTTTTTGAGCCTGATCGTATTCCCGCCGGGCAAAATGCTGAAAGCCCTGATTGAGTAATTCCTGTTTTCCCATACTATGGTTCTCCGGTAAAGGATGGTGATATCCTGAATGTTGATGTTTATTTTTCGTCCTTATGGTATCCGTATATTTCCTGTACAGATACCGTCTGTCCGCGGAATTTAAAAAAAAGCGTAATGGATTACCTGATTTTATAGCTGTAAAGCGCGCATACGGAATCGCCCCGGGAAAGACGTCTCAGTTCCACAAGCGTTCCGCTTACCCTGCCTTCCGTCCGGCCGTTGCCCGGGGCGGAGGTTTGCCCGATAAGCAGACGACGCCGGGCGTCCGTCCGCAGTGCCCGCTCCAGCATGGCCCGGTTGGTTTGTGCCCGTCGGGCCACGCCCCACACAAAAAGATAATCTCCCCCGCGCATCGTCAACTGCCATTGACGAAACAGAGCGGTATCGCCGGGGTGTGTCTGCACCGCCAGTTGCAGGTGTAACAGACTGTCGCCCCGGGCAACGGAAAGGGTGGCGGAAGGCCCGCTATTGCCCGGCCTGTTCTCCGTGTTACCTTTTCCGCCGCAGGATATAAACAGGAAGAGCGCCAAAAGAGTGCTAAACCTAAACAGCATCAAAATCCCCCGTTTGCTTGTATGTTAAAAGATTGATAACTTTACACGAGTTGTCCCGCAAAATATTCTCATTTTGCTTTAAATGAAAGTATAAAACGGTCGAAAGCGATTGCAATGTAAACTCACGGCACATTATGATGATCTTATCACCGGGAAAAGGGCAATCCGATTAAAATGCGGTTGCCGGCGTTTATATTTACCGGATTATATGAAAACAGACAGGTAGAACAAAAACAGGAGATATTTTTTAACTTTCGGAATCAGGCGAACAGCAAAGCGGAATCGTGTTAGAATCCTTTTAGTTTGTTATCTCAGATGTAAGCCTCAGGCGCCTTACATTCTCTGATAATTAAACTCGGCTTACAAAGGCCGCAAACGATTTTTTTATAACAGGTTATAAATCCTGCCTTTAAAACATCTTCCCTTTCGCTTTCGAACCTTTTCCGGATCAACATACGAATGGATGCATCCTACTATAATGGAAAAGGAATAGAATAATGACAAAAGAAATTATTATCAATTCCACCAATGAGGAAACGCGTATTGTATTACGTGAAGATGAAAAGGTGGTGGAGTTATTTGTGGAGGCCCCCGAGCATGAACGCATGGTGGGCGATATTTACAAGGCCAAGGTAAGCCGGGTGCTGCCGGGTATGCAGGCGGCCTTTATAGACATAGGTCTGGAACAGAATGCCTTTCTGCACTTCTCGGACGTCAGCTCTTTTTATAAGCAGTTTTTTTCGGATAAGGAGGAAGCGCCGCCCCGGCGTCGCCGTTCCTACCGCGATTTCGATCCCGCGCGTGAATTGCGCCGGGGACAGGACATTATGGTGCAGATTGTCAAGGAGCCCATCAGCAGCAAAGGCTGCCGGGTAACCTCGGAAATTACCCTGCCGGGTCGTTTTGTGGTTTTAATCCCCTATCAGCGCAATATCGGTATTTCCCGTAAAATAGAAGACCCCAAGGAACGCAAGCGTCTGAAAGACCTGGCCCGTCAGATTATTCCGGCCAATTTCGGTTTAATCATCCGTACCGTGGCCGGGGGAAAAAGCGAGCGCGAATTGAAGCGTGACATCAGCGATTTGATGAACACCTGGAAAAAGATGGAAAGCCAGATTAAGGAAGCGGAAGCGCCCTCCCTTGTTTATAAAGACCTGAGCATGGCCTCCAGCATCATCCGCGATCTGTTTACCGCCGACGTTAACCAGGTGCATGTGGATTCGCGAAAAATGATGCGCGATATCTCCAACTATGTTAAGGATGTGGCCCCCCATCTGGTGCATAAAATCAATTACTATAAAGGTAAGGAACCCATCTTTGACCACTTTAAGGTGGAAGAGGAACTGGAAAAGATGACCCACTCGCAGGCCTGGATGAAAAATGGCGGCTATATCGTCATTCATCCCACCGAGGCTCTGGTTTCCATCGATGTGAACAGCGGGAAGTATATCGGCCGCAAGGATCATGAAACCAACTCCCTGAAAATCAATCTGGAAGCGGCCCGCGAAATTGCCCGCCAGGCCCGCCTGCGGGATTTGGGCGGATTGATCGTGATCGACTTTATCGATGTGCTGGAACAGGAGAACAAGAAAAAGATATTTCTGGAGCTGCGCAAGGAGTTTGCCAAGGATCGCGCCATCACCAAAATAGAATCCATGAGCCGCTTCGGCCTGATTGAAATGACGCGTCAGCGCGTGCGGCCTCAGGTGATCCACTCCATCTACCAGGCTTGTCCTACCTGTAGCGGTACCGGCCTGGTGCCCACCATCGCCACCACTGTTTCACGCATGGAGCGCTGGCTGCAACGCTATCGCGCCTCGCGGGGCGACCGGCGGGTGATCATCCATGTAACGCCGGATGTGTACAGCTATATGAACAAGGGGCGCTATAACAAGCGTCTGCGCCTGATGTGGAAATACTGGATGAAGATAACCATGGTCAAGGATGAAAGCCTGGAAGTAGGGCAGTTTAAGGTTTTTACCGCCCATAAAAAGCGAGAGATCATTTTGTCCGAAGGAAAAAAGAAGGCGGCATGATCTATCCTTTTCATTACCGGGAGGGGCGTCTGTTCTGCGAGGAGGTGGACCTTGAGCAGACCGCATCCACCCTGGAAACACCGTTTTACCTGTACAGCGCGGCGGAAATAAAACACAGTTGCACCGTGATCCGTGATAGCGGCCGGGGATATGATTTTAAACCCTATTATGCCCTCAAGGCCAATTTCAATCCGGCCCTGCTCAAAATTATTCTGCAACAGGGTTTCGGCGCGGATATCGTATCCGGCGGGGAGCTTTACTTTGCCCGGCGCGCCGGTTTTAAAAACGACAGCATTGTATTTGCCGGGGTGGGCAAAACGGAAAACGAACTGCGCCAGGCCGTGGAAGCGGGTATTGCCTCCATCAATGTGGAATCCCGCGCGGAGCTTTATCTGCTTAGCCGTGTGGCGCGCGAGAAAAAGCGCAGGGTACCCATCGCCATCCGCATCAATCCCGATATAGACGCCCATACCCATGAATATATCTCCACCGGATTGCACAGCAACAAGTTTGGCGTGGATGCGGAAACGGCCTTTGAGATGTATCTCGAAGCCGCAAAAGACCCCTGGCTGGAACCGGAAGGGGTGCATATGCATATCGGTTCGCAGATAGAGAGCGAACAGCCCTTTGTGGATGCGGCCCGTTTTCTGCTCTCCTTTATCGATCGCCTGGAAAAGGCGGCCATCTCCATCACTTCGGTGGATCTGGGCGGCGGCATAGGTATAAACTACAACAGCCCTTTTGCCCGGCCCGAGGAGGAACGCACCTATGTAAAGTCGATCCTTTCGTCTTATCTGAAGGTTTTCGCCCGGCGGCGTCTCAAGCTCTATCTGGAAGTGGGACGTTCGGTGATCGGCAGTGCCGGCGTTTTGATCAGCAGGGTCATTTATACCAAAAAAACTCCTACAAAAAACTTTACCATAGTAGACGCGGCCATGAACAATCTGATCCGCCCGAGTCTTTACAAGGCGCACCATCCGATCGTTCCTCTGGTGCGGAATGATTCGAACACCTGGAAAACGGATGTGGTGGGGCCCGTTTGTGAAACGGGAGATTTTATGGCCCGGGAGATGGAAATGCCCGAATTGAAGGAAGGCAGCCTGATAGCCATCGGCGGCGCGGGCGCCTATGGTCAGTCCCTGGCTTCGTTTTACAACCTGCGCCCGATCGTGGCCGAGTATCTGGTGGAAGGAGACCGGGTGAAAAAAATAAGTCCGGCCCTCTCCCCAAGGGAGCTGGCCAACCGGTTCGAGTGGTGATATGCACTCCACGCGGGTTGAAATAGATCACCGGGCTCTCCGGCATAATGTTACGATGATCCGCCAACGGGTGAGCCCCGCCGGGATAATCGCCGTAATAAAGGCCAATGCCTACGGCCATGGCGCCGCGGAGCTTGCCACCACCTATGAGAACCTGGGCCTGCGCCTGTTTGCCGTGGCCACGGTGGAAGAAGCCCTCGAACTGCGGCGTGGTGGTCCGCAACGGGATATTTTGCTGTTTGGCGCTCACAGCCTGCCCCTGTTATCCGAAGCGATACAAAATAATATCATTATCACCCTCAACGATGCAAATCTTATTCCGGAGCTTGATAAGGTGGCGCGCCGTCTGGGTAAAAAAGTACGCTGCCATATCAATGTGGATACGGGTATGGGTCGCGCCGGGGTGCTGCCCCTGCATTTGGAAAAGGTGTGGGATCTGCTGGATGAAAATCCCGGCCTTAAGGCGGAAGGGCTCTATACGCACTTTTCCAGCGCCGATGAAACGGACAGCGCCTACAGCCTGGAGCAAATGAAACGTTTTCGCGAGCTGTGCGCCCGTCCGGCGGCGCAAAGAGGTCTGATGCTGCACATGGCCAACTCTGCCGCCATCATGCGCTTTCCGCAAAGTTACGCGGATTGTGTGCGTCCGGGGATTATGCTTTACGGGAACCTGCCCGCGCCGGGCTTTGTTACAGAGTGGCCCCTGCGGGAGGCGATGCAGTTTAAATCCTATGTAAGCCTGATAAAAAAAATGCCGCCGGGCCGGGCCATCAGCTACAATCGCCTTTGGTATACGGAAAGGGAAACCCTTTTAGCCCTGGTGCCCGTGGGCTATGCCGATGGCTATATGCGCGGCTTGAGCGGAAAGGCGAGGGTGTTGATCGGTGGGAAGCCCCGGCCCGTGGTGGGCGCGGTGACCATGGATCAGATTGTGGTGGACCTGGGTCCACTAAGCGGTGTAAAAACCGGTGATGAGGTTGTTCTGTTTGGAAGGCAGGGCGATGAATTTATATCCATAAACGATGTGGCCGCCTGGGCCGGAACCATTGCCTATGAGGTTACCTGTGCCATTTCCAGACGCGTGCCCCGGATTCACCGTTTTTAGGCATGGCTTTTTGTTCGGGAAATAGCTATTTTAGGCTTATATCCAATCAGACCCATAAAATATGGAAAAAATTATGCATTACAGATTTTTAATATTCCTGTTTGTTTCGTTTCTGGCGCTCACCGGCGTTAAGGCCCAGGTTCTTAACGTGCGCGTTAAGCTGGAGTATGATCATCTGAATGATGATGAAAAACAAAACCTGGTGGGCCTGGCCGATAAGATCGATTCCTACTTTAATAACTACGACTGGGTGGACGATGAGTATGAGACGGACGTGGACTGCTCGGTAACCATCATTATCGAGACGGTTACCGATAAAACCTTTGAAAAGCTGTACAAGGCGCAGTTTGTTATAAACAGCTCCTCGGGTGAAAATTTTTATGACCGGGTGTGGGAATTCCCCTACGAGCGCAGCCGGGGGTTAAGCCATAACAGCGGTCAGTTCGACCCGCTTACCCACTTTTTGGATTTTTACGCCTATATGGTTCTGGCCGGCGAGCTGGATACCTATGATCTGCTGCAGGGCACGCCCTATTACGACAAGGCTCTGGATATTGCCAACCTGGCCCTGCTGAGTCAGTATTCGCGCGGGTGGTCGGCACGGGCCGAGGACGTCCAGAAAATCACATCCATCCGCACCCGCCCCTTACGCGTGGTAAAACCGGATTTTTTTGAAGCCCTGTATGAATATGAGGAAGGTAACTTTGACGCCGCCTATAAACTGGCGCTCAAGGTGTATGAAGGCATCCGCGAGGTATACAAGCAGCAGCCCAATAATAAATATCTGCGGCTTTTTTTCGAGGCCCATCATAAAGAGATAGCCGCCCTTTTTCAGGATCACGCGGATATACTGAACGCTCTGGTTGATATCGACAGCAAGCATCGTGAAACCTATCGCGAATATCTGCCCCGTTGACAGCCGGGGAAAGTCGGCAGTGACTATACCTCTATCTCGCCCTGCATAAAGGTTACGGCGTGGCCGGATATGCCCGTGCGGTCGCCCTTTTCCTCGCAATAGATAACGCCGCCCCGTTTGGAAATCTGCCGGGCGGTCAGTTTCTTTTTATTCAGCTTTTTAGACCAGTATGTGGTAAGCGTGGTGTGTATCGATCCGGTTACCGGGTCTTCGTTAATACCGGCGTAAGGGGCAAAGTAGCGCGACACAAAATCATACTCCGGGTCATCGGAGGGCGCGGTGCAGATAAATCCGGCATAGGTGATGCGCGAAAGGATACGGAAGCGGGGTTTTATCTGGCGCACCGTTTTTTCGGAATCCAGTACCACGAGGTAGTTCATATCCTTTAGCACCAGTTTGGGATCTACCCCCAGGCCGTCGATCAGATCCTGGGGCACATCCACCGCCTGCGGAAAGCGTGCCGGAAAATCCATGCACAGCAGATCGTCTTTACGGCTAACGGTCAGTATGCCGCTTTTGGTCTGAAAGGCGATTTTTTCATCTTTATAGTTCATGTGGTTAAACAAAACATGGGCCGAGGCCAGTGTGGCATGGCCGCACAACTCCACCTCTATTTGAGGGGTAAACCAGCGCAGATGATAGCCCTCGTCCAGGGGAACAAGAAAAGCGGTTTCCGAAAGATTGTTTTCCGCGGCGATACGCTGCATGGTGCTGTGATCCGGCCATTGTTCCGGAAAACAGACCGCCGCCGGGTTCCCGTGGAAGATTTTCCGCGTAAAGGCATCCACCTGGTAAATGGGCATCTTCATATGATATCCTTCCTTTTTATCAAAACGTAAAAAAATTGCCGCCGCCGTACAAATCAGGGCAAAAAATTTGAGATTGACGCCCTGCTTCCGATATAAGTTTTGCGATAGAATAATAGTATTATATCGACTTTTTCAACATTTTGATTAATCTTTAAAGAGAATTCCCGGGAGGATACAATGTCCAGAGGAAGGATAATCCTTATACTTATTTTATTTGTCCATTTTGTCCTTGCGCCGGCCGCATGGGATATGGCCGTGGCCCAAAAGGGGCCCAAGCGTATAGCGGTTTTGGATTTGAGCGGCGAAGGGGTCACCAAGTCCGAGGCCAAAACCCTGACGGACCGGCTGCGTTCGCGGCTGGTGAATACCGGCGCCTTTATCGTGTTGGAGCGCGAGCAGATGGATGAGATACTTTCCGAGCAGGGCTTTCAGCAAAGCGGCTGCGTTTCGGATGAATGTTTGGTGGAGATCGGTCGCATGATCGGCGTGCAGGAAATGGTAGGGGGCAGTATTGGCAAAATAGGCCGGACCTACACCCTGGATCTGCGCATCATCGACGTGGAGACCGGACGCATTTTACGCACGGTCAGCGAAGACTATCGCGGCAGCGCGGACGGATTGTTGGGGGTGCTTTCCCTGGCGGCCCAGAAAATAGCGGGTAAAAAGGTAACCCGGCCGAAGGCTCCCCGTAAGAAGGTGGCGAACAACAGTGAAGGCGGCAGCGGTATGTGGTGGTGGATCGGCGGCGGTGTTTTGGTGGCCGCCGGCGCGGCGGCGGCCGTTTTGCTGGGTGGGAGCAGCCCGGGTTCCTCTCCGGGGGAAGACAGCGCCCTGCCCGCGGCGGATGGCATTTGGCCTCCTCCGGGGAATTAAGCTGCTGTCGTGATTCAATCTGCAAAAGAAAATTAAGGATGATAAAAACGTGAAAAATCTAAATCATATTGTACTGAGCATATTCGCCCTGGCCTTTTTGGGACCGCTGTTTGCTTTTCAGGATGTTTTTAATGTGGTGCCGGTAAACTTTGAAGTTTCTTCCTATGGCGCCGCGGAATTTGGCGACTTTGACGCCGACGGCGATCTGGACTTTTTTGTTTTTGGAGATGACGGCAGTTCCAATATAGGTCTGATCTATATAAACACCAATGCCGGATTTACCGCCGACTCGGTGGTTGTTTTACCCATCGCCGCGCGCATTGCCGATGCTAAATGGGCCGACTATGACAATGACGGCGATCTGGATATCTTCCTTACCGGAAGTAATTTCGGGCGTATTTCCCGGTTACTGCGTAACGATGACGGTATTTTTACCGAACAAAATTTTAATTTTACCGGCCTGGAGGACGGAGCCATGGATTGGGCCGACTATGATAATGACGGCGACCTGGACTTTGTCTATACCGGCCGGGACGCCAATATTGACAGACCCCTCTACATAGCCACCAATACGGAAGTGGGTTTTGATAACAGCTTCTTTTCCCCGGACGGCGTCGAGCGCGGCGATATCGAATGGGTTGATTTTGACGGTGACGGTGACATGGATCTCTTTGTTACCGGCTATGGCGATAACGGCCGACAGGCGGCCATTCACCGGCAGGATGAAGGTGTTTTTATCAAAACCGCTACAAATATTAAACCCATGACGCGCAGCGCCTCCGATTGGGGAGATTTTGACGGCGACGGCGATCAGGACCTGCTTATTTGCGGTTCCTGGAATGACGGCAGCACGGAAAAACGCCTGACGCTCATTTACCGCAATGATAACGGTGTTTTTACCGAACTGAACGCCGGATTGCCCGGAGTGGATTACGGTGATGTTAAATGGGCCGATTTTGACAACGACGGCGATCTGGATATTCTTCTTTCCGGAGATAACGGCACGGAGTCCATCACTAAAATGTATATGAATGACGGCGCGGGATTTAGCGAAGCCGGTCTGTTTCTGCAAGGGGTTAAAAACAGCGCCATGGCCGTGGGGGATTATGACGGCGACGGTGATGTGGACTTTCTGCTAAGCGGCTGGGACGGCGCCACGCGCTATACCCTTCTTTATAACAACGGCACGGCCGCTATAAACAACGCGCCCGACTATCCGGTAGTCAGCTCGGCCACGCAGGAGGGCAATGCCTGGGTGATCACCTGGGATAGCGGCAACGATGACAATACCGATATTGCCGGATTGACCTACAACCTGCGCGTGGGCACGGAAAGCGGCCTCGACGATGTTATGGCTTCGCACACGGTTCCTTTTTCCGGCAAGTATATGCTTGGTCGTAAGGGAAACATGGGTTCGCAAACATCCAAAGCCCTTGTGGGACTTGGGGAAGGAACCTATTATTGGTCCGTGCAGGCCGTGGATAACAGTTTTATCGCTTCCGGCTTTAGTCCGCCGCAAAGTTTTACCGTTGCCGGTCAGCCCCGGGTGACGGTTGTCTATCCCAACGGTGGGGAGACACTGAGCGCCGGCGCCAGCGAATATGTAAAATTCTATGCCAACTACCCGGGGAATTTCAGCATCGATTACACCAGCGATGCCGCGGCGTCCTGGATAAATATCCGAGATACCTTTAATGTTCAGGATACCGTTTATATACCATGGGAAGTACCCCAGGAACAAACAAACAACTATCTGATCCGGGTAACCGATCTGGATAACAACAACATTTCGGATATCAGTGATAATACTTTTACAGTAGATGGCGGGGCCACCCTGGAGCTCACCGCGCCCAACGGCGGCGAAAGCTTTACCGTCGGCGATACGGCCACCATTCGCTGGCAGGGCAGCGGGGTAAATACGGTTAATCTTTTTTACTCCACAAATAACGGGCAAAACTGGATTGAAATCGCCACTTTCCTGAATTTTGCCGACAAATATTTTAACTGGATCATACCGGATATCAATTCCGCGGAAGTTCTTGTGTTAATCGTTGACGCGGATAACAACTCCCTTACCGATCAGTCGGACGGGGTTTTTTCCGTTTCCCCATCATCTTCCGCTTCTCTTACACTAAACCAGCCGCAAGCGGGGGACTATTGGGAAGTAGGCAGCGAACAGATTGTACGCTGGACGAACACGGGTGACGCCATAAGCAGCCTGAAAATAGAGTTGAGCATGGATGAGGGGCTGAGTTTTGTTGAAATGGCGCAGGTGGCCGACCCCTCGAGCGGTTCCTTCACCCTTCCCGTTCCCACGCAGGCCACGGACAAAGCCATGCTACGGATCAGCGACGCGGCCGACGCCTCGGTGTTTGCCGTTACAGACGGCGTCTTTACCATCGGAGACAGCACGGCGCCGCGGGTTACCTCCTTTAACCTGCCCGCCCAGATTCCGGTGAACAGTCCGCTTACCCTGCAGATCAGCCTGACAGACATTAGCGGTGTGGACGATGTTTTTCTCCATGCCCGCAAGGGGGGCGATGATTTATTTCAGACGGTGCGCATGGATAATAATGGCGACGACTACAGCGCAACCATACCGGCCGCGCAGATCACCGATCGCGGTATTACCTTTTATGTCAGCTACAAGGATATTTATCAAAATGGTTCTCAAACCGACTGGCAATCCGTGCCGGTTGTGTTGGATGGCGGGTTGAATAATCCCGCTCCGCCTCCGGCAGGAAGCGATGTTACGGATTACCGTCTCTTTTCCATCCCCGGGGTCCTGAGAAACAGTTCGCCTACCAATTTTTTGTCCATAAACCCCGATTTGCGTGATTATGACGCAAGCCGTTTCCGCTGGTACGACTATGATAACGCCACGGACCAGCTAAGGGAATATCCCGATATCGCGCCCCTTAATCCCGGTCGGGGTTATCTGCTGCTTACCGCCCAACAGGTGGTTATGAACAGCGGGGAAGCCAGTACGGTTTCCACGGCCAAGCCGTTTAAGATAAACGTGCCCGCCGGTTTTACCTTGATAGGCAATCCCTTTAATTTCCGCATACCTTATGACAGCCTTAGGGTTAGCAACAGCAATGCAACTTTCCGCCTGTGGGAGTTTAACGGCAGCTGGGTGGAAAACAGCATCGGCCTGAGCCCCTGGAAAGGCTATGCCCTGTGGGTGAGCAACGCCACGACCTTTATTATCCGGCCGGGAAAGGACAGTTTTTCCAAGGGCCGGAACATTTATGCCACGCAAAAGGAAAAGGAGTGGCTGCTTAAATTAAATGTCAGCGACGGCAGAAGCGCAAGCGCTTTTCATCGCGTGGGACAATTGCAGGGCGCGGATGAGGCCTGGGAGATGTACAACCCCGTGGCCCCGCCGCCATTGCCGGGTTCGGTGCGTATCCTCTTTACGGAAGAGGGCAGAGCCAATGACATCCGTCCCCTGTCGGGCCGGGGCGAGGTTATTCCCTTTACGGTGGCGGTGAATCCGGACGAGGAAGTAACCACCCTGCGGCTGGAGGAGGCGGAAAGCCTGCCGCAAGATTTTTCGGCCTTTGTGTATGATGAGGAGAGCGGCGCCGTGTATGACGTACGGCAAAACCCGGAAATTAAGTTCATTAGTCGGGATGAGCGGGAGCACAACTTTAGACTGGTGGCGGGCAAACCGGATTTTATCCGTGAGGCCGCTCCGGGGATTGAGTTTTTCCCGGAACGTTTTAGCCTGAGTGCCAATTATCCCAACCCCTTTAATCCGGCCACAACCATACGCTATAGTCTGGCCGTAAAAACGGATGTGGATCTTTCGATCTATAACACACTGGGCCGGCGGGTGGCCACTTTGGCCAGGGGCACGCAGGAAAAGGGTAACTACAGCCTGGTTTGGCAGGCGGGCTCCCTGAGCTCGGGTGTCTATCTTATCCGTTTGAAGGTCGGACAACAACAATTTACACGGCGCGCGCTGTTGATAAAGTAAAGGATAAACGTTAAGCGCCGGTATTAATAAATTTTAAAGGGAGTCCCGGAGGGCTCCCTTTTTTTTGTGCCTGATGTTCGGGAAGCATGATCGGCGGGTACAAAGACCGTGTGGGAGTGAGGGGCGCTATTTTTCAAAGCGGCTGATCATCTCCTTTACCTTTTCCAGGGAAATGGGTTTGGCGATGTAATCCACCATGCCGGCCTGAAGACACAGATCACGGTCTTCCTGTGAAACATTGGCGGTCATGGCGATGATAAACGGTTTGTTCTCCGGGGCTTCGCTCAATATCCGGCGGGTGGCCTGCAAACCGTCAAGTTCAGGCATCTGCAAATCCATAAATATAATGTTATATCTTTTTTTACGGGCCATTTCCACCGCCTCGCGTCCGTCCCGGGCAATATCCAGTTTATAGCCGATCCGCTCCATCAGCCGTTCCATAAGGCGCTGGTTTATGGTATTGTCCTCGGCCAACAGAATCTGCATACCCTCGGGGGCCGTTGTTTCCGGCGTGTGGACAAGCGGTTCCTCCGGCAGGCTCACATCTTCGTCGACGGCGGGCAGGGGCGGGGCGCTTGCCATCTGTCCGTCCGTGCGCAGGGGGATGCTGAAATAAAAAGTGGAACCCTTGTTGATCTCGCTTTCCACCCAAATGCTACCGCTCATGAGTTCCACAAGTCGCGCCGAAAGCGCCAGGCCGAGCCCGGTGCCTTCAAATCGTTTTTCGATGGAATTTCGTATCTGCTTAAAAGGCTGAAAAAGGGAGTCCAGCCGGTCTTCGGGAATACCCATGCCTGTATCGCTGACGGCGAATAAGATTTCGCTATTGTCATTTTCTCCGCTTTGAATGCTTGTGCGGATAAAAATTTCACCATCCCTTGTAAATTTGAGAGCGTTTGAAAGCAGGTTCATCAGAATCTGGGAAAGCCTTTTGGGGTCTCCCGTAATGTATTCGGGAACTTCCGGCTCGGAGTAGTACATAAGTTGAATGCCCTTATCGCGGGCTTCATCTTCAAAGTTTTCCAGAACTTTTTCCAAAAGCTGTTTTAGGGAAAAATTCATTTCCATCAATTCGAGTTGGTTGGATTCCAGCCGAGAGAAATCCAGAATATCTGAAATGACCGAAAGGAGGTCTTTGCCGCTGGCCTGAATAATGCCGAGGTAGTCTCTTTGTTCAAAGGAAAGGTCTGTTTCCATCAGCAGGTCCGTCATAGCCAGTACACCGTTTAGCGGCGTTCGTATTTCATGGCTCATGGTGGAAAGATAGAGGGACTTGGCGTTGTTGGCGTTAACGGCTTCTTCTTTTTCCCTCTCCAGTTTTTTAAACAGGGCATCGGTTTTTCGGGCAACGGGTCGTAACAGAAAAATCAAAATAAGTTGTAAAAAGATCAGTTCCGCGATAAGTAAAATGAGTGAAAGTTTTTCCGCGCTCTTTTTGTGATCCTCTATTTGATACCGGACATTGAAAATATGCCGGGAGATGGTGGCGGTTACTCCTTCTATTTTGTGCAAAATGTTTTGCTTTTGCAGCTTAAAGGCCCATTCCGAGGGGAAATTCTGTCCGGCAAAATGGTGTATGGAATTGAGGAGCTGCTTGGATTGTTCCTTTATTGGAGAAAAGAGGCCCGGTTTGTCTCCCCGCGGTTCCGAGCAAAGGCTGTCGATTAGCGACATCTGCCTTTCTATCTTTTGGCGTGTAATAACCCGGTCTTTATATTCCCAAAAATATAGCAAAAAGCTGCCCCGGGACCAATTGTCAAGCAGTCTGGAGCCGGTAATCAGTTCTTCTTGAAGTCGACTATCCTCTTCCAGCATCCACTGATAGGAAAAATAGTGGCCAAGCAATAAGACAAATATGATGGACAGGGCCAGCAGATATCTTTTGTTTACCAATTTGTAGATGGATGAATCACTCATCACAGCCGCCTTTATGGGAAGAGGTATGCCTGTTTTTTGTGCTATATTAATTCGGATGGAACAGACGCTTCTTGAATGGGGAAAGGTCTATTTCACTCCGGCCAATGCTTTTCCCGTCATTTTAAGCATGGGAATACAGAGGGTAATTTAAGCTGTTATTGGGGTAAGAAAATAATATTTTTTTCAGGCATGTCTGTAAAAATTTATGCTCTTCCGGATAGCTTGCCGATGTATGCATAATTTCCCGCCGGGAGAAAGGAAAATGTGTGAGCGGCCCCGGGTGACCCTGCCTCAATTAATTTAAAGAGACAAGATCGTGCTGAAGGTGGCGGTAGATTTTTTGACGCAGGGCTTCCAGCCGCACGGGCTTGCTAAGGTAGTCATCCATACCGGCGGCCAGACATTTTTCCCGGTCGCCGTGCATGGCGTTTGCGGTGACGGCGATAATGGGGATGTGGCGGTCGCTCTCTTTTTGCCGGATTTGTCTGGTGGCCTGTAAGCCATCCAGTTCCGGCATCTGAATGTCCATCAAAATAATATCGTAATCATTGTTTTCCCAGCTTTCCACGGCGGCGCGTCCATTATCCACCAGGGTTGGCGTCATACCGAGCTTTTCGGTCAATCGCCTGATGATTTTTTGATTTACCATATTGTCTTCGGCGATTAACACCTTATAGTCTGTAAGGTTTATATCGGCCTCGGTCAAAGGTTTATATTTTTCCGGCTGATCTGTGTTTTCTATAAGGTCGAAGGGTAGGGTTACCCTAAAAGTACTGGATATGCCGGGTTCGCTTTCAACTTCAATCTGCCCGTCCATCAGCTCCACCAGCCGGCGGGTAATGGTCAATCCCAGTCCGCTGCCTCCAAAGCGACGGGTCATCGAGCCATCCCCCTGCCGGAAGCTTTCAAATATACTTTGCAGCTTATCCTGTTCAATTCCAATTCCGGAGTCCTTGATCTCAAAAAGAACCCGTATCGGGTTGTTCTCCACGTTAAGCAGTTTTACGGAAAAAACAATGCCCCCGTTTTCGGTAAACTTCAGCGCGTTATTGAGTAAGTTGATGCATATCTGTTTCAGGCGGGTACTATCCCCTCTAACGATGTGCGGCAATCCGGGGTCTTTTTTCAGCGTCAGTTCCAGCCCGCGGTTTTCCGCCTGGGGTTTAAAAAAGGCATAAAGCTCGTCCACCAGTTCCGGAAGATGGAACTCAAGTTTTTCCAGCTCCATTTTACCCACTTCAATTTTAGAAATGTCCAGAATGTCGTTTAAAATACGTAACAGGGAAACGGCGCTGCTGTTAATGATTTTGGTCAGTTCCTTTTGTTTGGGCTCCATGGCTGTATCCATCAGCAGGTCGGCCATGCCCATAATGCCGTTCATCGGCGTGCGTATCTCATGGCTCATGTTGGCCAGAAACTCGGATTTAAGGCGGTTGGCCTCCTCGGCCTTTTGGCGCTGGGCTTCCAGGTCCTTGTTTCGTTGCTCCAGTTCCGCCGTGCGCGCATGTACCGCCTCTTCCAGGGTGCTTTTTTGTTCCTCCACCTCTTCCATGGAGCTTTTCAGCCTGAGACGCATCTGGTCAAAGGCCCTGGCCAGCATAGTTATTTCGTCCTGCCCCTCGGTCTTAACGGGTATATCCAATTCGCCCCGTCCTATGCGGTCGGCGGATTCAATCAAATTGCGCAAGGGACTTATGATTTTCCTGCTTGTTAAAAAGGTACTGAGAACCAGAAGAACAAAGATCACAGCCATGGTCAGCACTAATACAACAAAATTTTTATCCGATTGCGCGTATATGCCGGCATTGCTCATGCCCAAAGTGAGCACGCCCAGACGACGACCGCTGCTGTTTACCACGGGCACCTCAACTTTTATATTCTTCTGAATGTCCGGTTGATGAAACTGGGACTGGTATTCGCATAAAAGCTTGCCCGAGGAATCCAACAGCCGTACAAAAACAATATCCGGATTGTTGTAGGCTCCCTCAAGAATGGTTTGCGCTGTATTAAGGTCTTTTAATTCAACGGAACGGGTGACGCTGTTACTGAGCAGCAGAGCGCTGTTTAAGGCTTCCTTTTTCAGGTTGGCCACGCTGTTATCTATAAACCGGCTTTGAAAATAGATGACCATAAAGGTCGGAATGATTAGTCCGAGTAAGATATTGGCCAACAACAGTTTGTTTCGTATGGATAATTTTGAAAACATATTTTTTTGGTCTGATATTTGATATTAAGATTTTCGAGAACAGAGAAGCTAAACTTTAAAAGAATACGATTATTGGACTATTATCATATAAAGCTGGAAGCGCAAGAAGAGACGAACTAAATTGCAGGCCATGCGTACAGACAACAATATCTACAATCAGGCGGCGGCAGTGCCGTTTTTAACGGAAAAAGGGCGTGTAAGGATTTTGCTTATCACCTCCCGCAAATCCGGAAACTGGATTTTCCCCAAGGGGCTGATCGAACCGGGAGACAGTCCTGTTTATACCGCCATGAAAGAGGCCATGGAAGAAGCCGGTATTAGCGGCGAAATTATTCCCGAGGTTATATTTCGTTACCGCTATCCCAAGTGGGACGGGCTTTGCCATGTGTCTGTTTATCCCTTAAGGGTTTCCGGCCTGTTAAAGCATTTTGAGGAAGAGCGGGAAAGAAAACGGCATTGGTTTGAGCTTGATGAAGCCGTGGCGGCTGTGCAAAAAACGGTGCTGAAGGAGGCGCTGACGGCTTTTAAAGAGTACCATCTTAAACAGGGGTGAAGGTGTGAAAAAGAAGGAACGGTTTATTAACAGGGAACTCAGCTGGCTTTCCTTTAACGCGCGTGTGTTGCAGGAGGCCGATGACCCCGATGTGCCCCTGTTGGAACGCTTGCGCTTTTTGGGCATTTTTTCCAATAATCTGGATGAGTTTTACCGGGTGCGGGTGGCCACCCATCAGCGTATGATCGCCGCGGGTATAAAGAGCAAAAAAATCGGCCACCCGAAAAAGGTGCTGCAACAGATCCAGAAACGGGTGGTTCGTTTGCGGGAACGCTTTGATAAGGTATTTTCGCAGGTACTGCGGGAGCTGCAAAAGGAAAATATCTACATATTAAATGAAAAAGAACTGGATGAAAAACAGACGCTGGCGGTATTGCGCTACTTTCAGGAAAAGGTGCGTCCCCGTTTGGTGCCTATTATGCTTAGTTCGCAACCCGGTTTTCCCTATCTGAAAAATCAGGTCATCTATCTGGCTGTTCACATGTGGCGAAGCGGAAAAAGCGAAAAGGAAGGATATGCGCTTATTGAGGTGCCTTCCGGCCTGCTGCCCAGATTTATCCCCTTGCCCTCCGGCGGCCTGAAAAAATGTATCATCATGCTGGATGATGTTATCCGTATCGGTCTGGGAGATATTTTTGCCATTCTGGAATATGACCGCTTTGCCGCCTATACCATTAAAATGACGCGGGACGCGGAGTTCGATATCAGCGAGGATATTACCAAATCCTTTTATGAAAAAATTGCCAAAAGTATAAAACAGCGGGAAAAAGGGGCCATTGTCCGTTTTGTCTATGACCGGGAGATGCCGGAAGCCTTGCTTGAGTTTATCATGAAGCGCATTAAAATGACCTCCAGGGAAAACCTGATTTCCGGAGGACGATATCATAACGCGCGTGATTTTATCGGCTTTCCGGATATGGGGCTGAAACATTTGACCTACACCCCGGTGGAAGCCCTGCCCCATCCGGCCATAAAACCGCGAAAAAGCATTTTCGACAGTATCCGCCAAAAGGATATTCTGTTGTGCTATCCATACCAAAGCTATAGCCCTGTTATCGACTTTTTACGCGAGGCGGCTATCGATCCGAAGGTGAAGTCCATTAAGATAACGCTGTACCGGGTGGCCAAAAACTCTAGTGTGATCAATGCCCTGATCAATGCCCGGCGCAACGGCAAGGATGTTACCGCCGTTTTTGAATTGCAAGCCCGTTTTGACGAAGAGGCCAATATTCACTGGGCCAGTGAACTGGCTAACGAAGGCGCTCATATTCTGGATGGCGTTCCCGGCTTAAAGGTGCATGCCAAGCTTTGCCAGGTAACCCGTGTGGAAAATGAAAAGGAAAAGCTGTACAGCTATATCAGCACGGGAAATTTTAACGAGGCTACCGCCGGGATATATAGCGATCACGGCTTGTTTACCGCCCACCGTCAGATAAACAATGAGGTAAGCAAGGTATTTTCCTTTCTGGAAAATAACTATAAAACCACCACCTATAAGCATTTGCTGGTTTCGCCGTTTTTTATGCGTAACCGCTTAAAAAAGCTGATCAAAAATGAAATTAAAAATGCCCAGGCTGGTGAAAGGGCGGAAATTATTTTAAAGCTGAACAACCTGGTGGATACCGGTATGATCAACCTGCTGTACAGCGCTTCGCAGGCGGGCGTTTCCATAAAGCTACTCATACGCGGCATATGCTCGTTGATACCCGGCGTGGAGGGTATGTCGGAAAATATCGAGGCCTTTGCCATCGTCGATAAATACCTGGAACATTCGCGCATTCTGTATTTTTACGCCGGCGGCCAGAATTTAATGTTTTTATCCTCGGCGGATTGGATGATCCGTAACCTGGATAACCGTATTGAAGTGGCCACCCCGGTATATGACCCGGATATCAAGGATGAGCTGAGAACCTACCTGAGTTTTCAGTTACGGGACAATCAAAAAACGCGCCTGCTGAATGATCAGGAAGCAAACTACTACAAGCAGGAACAAAGGGAAAAAGCACACAGAGCCCAGGTGGAATACTATAACTACCTGGCCACACAGATGAAAGATGAATGAAATGAGTATTAACGGGCCACGGATATTGCTCTTTAAAAAGGAGCATGATAAAAAAATGGCGGAGCGTATCGCGCCGGAGAGCTATCCGGTAAAATGGTTCCAGACGGAGTCATCGAAACTTATGTTTTGGGATACCTTTGACGGACTTGTGAAAAAGGCGGGGTTCAGCCTCTATTCCAGTAACAGGATATTTACCCTGCGTCCCCGGCAGGGGGAAGAAGGTGAATGGGTGGTGAGTCTGCGCGGGGAACCGGGCAGGCCCCTCAAGGCAACGGATTTCCCCGAAGGGAGCTTTCGTCGGAAGTTGGCGGCGATTATTTCCGTAAGGGCCGTGCTGGCTTCTGCGGAAATTATCAGGGAAAGCAGCGCTTTTTCGATACTTAATACCGATGGCAAAACCATCGCCCGGGCCTTGTGGATGGTCATATATCCGGATGGAGGAAAAAATCCGCGCACGGCCATGGTCCTTCAGCCGTTGCGGGGATATGCCGGTGACGTGCAAAAGTATATTGACCGTCTTCCCCGGGCGGAATCCCATGTCACGGTGGAGGAGATGCTTAAAAGCCTGTTACCGGCAACGGAAGCGCTTTACCAATCCCGACCGCGATTGAGTTTTGATAGCAAAGAGGGTATGGCTCCGGCTTTGCGCCTTATACTTGAAACGCAATTTCATGTAATGCTCCAAAACGAACAGGGACTGCTTGAAGACTGGGATACGGAATTTTTGCACGACTTCCGGGTTGCCGGGCGCAGAATGCGTTCGGCCCTGAGTCTGATCAAGCCCATTCTGCATCCGGGCATAAAGCAGGAATTGGTGCTGGCCCTGAAAAAGCTGGGACGTTATACCGGCCCCGTGCGCGATCTGGATGTATACCTGCTGGCCCGCCGGGATTTTGAAAAAATGTTGCCCGGAGAATTTGCCGGTCACGGTTTTGATCTTTTCTTCCGCGGGCTGGCCCTGGAGCGTAAAAAGCGCTTTAGGGAACTGAAGGATTTTATGTCCTCGCAAGAGTACGCGCGGGTCAAAGAAACCTGGCGGGATGGTCTGAAAAGCTGGCAAAAACATCTCATCAACAACCCCGACCTGGAGGAGATGGCCGCGGCATTGTTAAAAAAGCATTTCCGCAAGATTATAAAGGCAGGAGGGAAGCTGAGCCGTTCCAGCGCGGATGAACGCTTTCATGACCTGAGAATTGAAGCAAAAAAACTGCGCTACCTTTTGGAGTTTTTCAGCAGTCTTTACCACGAGGATATCATCCGGGACACCATACGCCGCTTAAAAATGTTTCAGGATAATCTGGGGGCTTTTAATGATTATTCCGTGCAAATTGACATGCTGGAAAAATTCCTGAGGACGGCGGAAAAGAAAAAAGACCAGGAACAGGTAAAAACCCTGTCCGCGCTGATAGCGGTAAGCCACCGGGAAAAAGAAAAACTGAAAAAAGAATATACGGGCTTATACAAGGCCTTTGCCGATGAGAAAAACCAGCTTCTTTACCAAAAGCTTTTTGGAGGAAACCTATGAAAGTAATCGCGCTGTACAGTATGAAAGGCGGCGTGGGTAAAACCGCCTCCGCGGTTAATATCTCCTATCTGGCAGCCCGTGACGGCAGGCACTCACTTCTTGTGGACCTCGATCCCCAGGGCTCCTCCAGCTTTTACTTCCGGGTGCGTCCCGGCGGCGGGCACGGAACCAAAACCCTGCTAAAGGGCGGTAAAAAGATCAGTAAAAATATCCGGGAGACCGATTTTGAAAATCTGGATATTCTGCCCGCAGATATGTCCTATCGTAATCTCGATCTTATTCTGGACGGGACGGAAAAGAGGGAAAAGGTGCTGCAAAAAAACCTTTCCGCCTTTAAAAAGGAATATGATTACATTTTCCTGGATTGTCCGCCGAATATCACCCTGGTTTCCGAAAATATATTTCACGCGGCGGATATTATTCTGGTACCGTTCATACCCACCACTCTTTCCTGGTTGACTTATGACAAGCTGCTGGCCTTTTTCCGGGAGATTGAAATGAAGCGCCGTAAACTGTTTCCCTTCTTTTCCATGGTGGAAAGGCGAAAAAAATTACACCGGGAGATGATTGAAATACTGCCGGCGGAAAAGAAACGTTTCCTGAAAAGTATGATTCCCTATTCCAGCGATGTGGAACGCATGGGCCTGGAGCGGGCGCCGCTGCCGGCCACGCATCCCGCCTCGCCGGCAACCCGGGCTTTTGAAAATTTGTGGCGGGAAGTGAAAGAAATAGATTGAACAAAAAAAAAGGTCTCTTACATTAAGAGACCTTTTTTTAATCACACGGTCAGCCATTCTTTTTTTCAAAGGCATCCATAAAACTTACCAGGGCCTCGACCGAACTCAGGGGCACCGCGTTGTAAATGGAAGCACGAATACCGCCCACGGAACGGTGTCCCTTAACGCCCAGCAGGTTATGTTCCAGCGCCTCGGTAATAAAACGCTTCTCCAGCTCTTCCGAGGGCAGGCGGAAAGTGACATTCATAAGGGAGCGGCTGTCCGGCCGTACCGTGCCGCGATAAAAATCACTGCGGTCGATGGCTTTGTAGAGCGTTTCGGCCTTTTGGCGGTTTATCTTTTCTATGGCGGTAAGGCCACCCTGTTTTTTCATCCACTCCAGAACCAGTTTTATGATGTAAATGGCAAAGGTTGGCGGCGTGTTATACATGGAGCCTTTTCCGGCAATAATGTTGTAGTTGAGCATGGTGGGCAGGCCGGCCGGGCTTTTTTCCAGCAGGGATTTCTTAATAATTACGATGGTAACCCCGGAGGGCCCCATATTTTTCTGAGCGCCGGCATATATCAGGTCAAAGCGGCTCACATCGACAGGGCGGCAGTTTATGTCGGAAGACATGTCGCAGACCAGAGGGATGTCGCCCGTATCGGGATATTGGGAAAACTGGGTGCCGAAAATGGTGTTGTTTGAGGTGATGTGCAGATACCTTGCATCCGGATTTAATGGAATCTCCCTCGGGATATAGGAGTAGTTTTCATCATCGGAGGCGGCAACCACGCGTACGTTTTTACCCAGTTTGCGTGCCTCCTTTATGGCCTTGTCGGACCAGGCGCCGGTATTGACATAATCGGCCGTGGCGCCGTCTTCCATCAGGTTCAGGGGAACGGCGGCAAATTGCAGCGTGGCACCGCCCTGCATAAATAAAACCTGATAGTCATCGGGAATGCCCATCAGCTCTTTCATCAAATCTTCCGCCCCGCGGATGATGGCCTCAAACGTTTTGCTGCGATGGCTCATCTCCATAACCGAGAGCCCTTCACCCTGATAATCCAAAAGCTCCTCGCGTACCTGTTGCAATACTTCCAGCGGCAGGGCGGCCGGACCGGCGTTAAAATTGTTAATTCTTTTCATTGTTGCTTCCTCCATTTATCGGTTCAGTAAATATAGCAAAATCCCCTCAAAAGTAGAAGTCGCCCTAAATAAAAAATGGAGGGGGTTACGGATTCTCATCTTTAAGAATACTAAAATGGTATAATATTCTATAAGTCTAAAAAAAACATATAAATAGATTAACTGTATGGCAGTGGCACGGCTTTTGAAAGCTAGTTTGTTACATCTGTTGAGGAAAGGAGTATCCCCATGAAAAAATTATTTCTTCTTAGCCTGTTGTCTCTTTTTCTGACCGGCAGCCTGCTAACGGCCCGGGAAGGACAAACAATACTCTACACGGGTAAGAGAGAACTGAAGGCCGCTCATAAGCCGTCTACCGACCACAGTAAGCTTAAGGAATTGCAAAAAAGCTTCAGCTCGCCGGAGGAGGTCACCATGGCCTGCGAAAGCTGCCATACCGAGCGGCACAGGGAGATAATGGCAACAAATCACTGGACATGGTCCCGGCCTGTCGTGATTGATGGTAAGGAGATCGATCTCGGTAAAAAAAATATTATCAACAACTTTTGTATTGCGCTTACCTCCAACGAGCCGCGCTGTACCAGCTGTCATATCGGCTATGGCTGGAAAGACGGGAACTTTGATTTTTCCAACAGGAAAAAGGTGGATTGTCTGGTATGTCATGACCGCACGGGTACCTACAAAAAGTTTCCGACCGGCGCCGGATATCCGGTTACAAAAGAAACTTTGTTTATGGGTAAAAAAAAGTTCTTTCCGCCGGATTATACCAAAATAGCCCAAAATGTTGGGATTCCCACCCGTGACAATTGCGGGACCTGCCACTTTTTTGGAGGAGGGGGCAATAATGTAAAGCATGGCGATTTGGAGAAAGCGCTAAGCAAACCCTCAAAGGATCTTGATATCCATATGGCTGTGGATGGCGAAAATATGTTGTGTATCGATTGTCATGTTACCAGTAAACACAATATCAAAGGGAAAATGTACTCCGTCTCCTCGGCTGATACCAATCATGTTTATTGCGAAAGCTGCCATGCAGCGCCTGTTCATGCCAACAGTGTTTTGGAGGAACACTCGGGGCGGGTGGCCTGCCAAACCTGTCACATACCCACATACGCCCGGGCCAACCCTACAAAGATGTGGTGGGACTGGTCCAAGGCCGGCCGCTTCGACAAAAACGGCAAAGGGATCATTATTACCAACAGCAAAGGCGAGCAGGACTATAACTTTATGAAGGGTGAATTTCACTGGGAAAAGAATGTGACGCCTGAATATGTGTGGTTCAACGGTACCGCCCGCCATACTTTGGTGACGGATACTATAAATCCGCAAAAGATAATTCAGCTCAACCGCCTGGAGGGCAGCTATGCCGATAGACACGCTAAAATCTGGCCGGTTAAGGTTATGCGTGGCAAGCAGATTTATGACGTGGAATACAAAACCCTTATCATTCCCAAACTTTTCGGGAAAAAAGAGTCGGGTGCTTATTGGAAAAACTTTGACTGGAATCTCGCGGCGGCCAAAGGCATGGAAGCGGCCGGATTGCCTTACAGCGGTCACTACGGGTTTGTCCAAACGGAGATGTATTGGCCGTTGAATCATATGGTGACCTCCGCTGATAAAGCGCTTACCTGTACGGAGTGTCACTCCCGAAACAGCCGCCTGGCCGCTCTTACGGATTTTTACCTGCCCGGCCGTGACAGAAACACCACTCTGGATATGCTGGGGATGATCTTAATTTTGCTGGCCGTCGGCGGATCGATAACCCATGGTTTAATCCGCCTGATAACCAAAAGTAAGTGAAAGGACAATACTATGTATACGCGAAAGGTTAAAATTTACGCCGGCTTTGAAAGATTTTGGCATTGGACGCAGGCCGTGCTCATTATTTTTCTGGCCCTTTCCGGTTTTGAAGTTCATGGCGTTTATACACTGTTTGGCTATGAAAAAGCAGTTATGTGGCATGATTATGCGGCCTGGGCGTTTCTGGTGTTGATTATATTTGCCATCTTCTGGCATATTACCACCGGCGCCTGGCGTCAGTATATCCCCACTACCCGCTTTATAAAGGCTCAGCTGGACTATTATCTGTTCGGCATTTTTCGTAACGCGCCTCATCCAACCAAAAAAACAACCTTGAGCAAGTTAAACCCCTTGCAGCGCCTTACCTATTTTGGTTTAAAGATTCTGGTTATTCCCGTACAGGTTATTTCGGGTTTTTTATATCTCTATTACCATCAGACTGAGCAGGTAGGTTTACATTTTGCTTCGTTGTCCGGATTGGCCATGCTGCACACCTTTGGCGCCTTTGTTCTGGTGGCCTTTATTTTTATGCATATCTATCTGGCTACCACCGGAACCACCTGGATATCAAATATCAAAGCGATGATTAGCGGATGGGAAGAAGTGGAACTCTCCATGGATGAAGTACGGGCAGAAGCCTATCCCAAGGTGGTCCGTGCTTCGGAAATGGGATATTACTTTTTAGACCGGGATGGATACATTCGCGATGTAAACGCGGCCTGGCTCAGAATTTATGGTTATTCTTCGCCGGAAGAGGTGATAGGCAGGCATTCCTCGATGACACGTAAGCCCGAAGACGCCCCGGCCCTTAGGGAAATGTTGGAGCAGGTTTTGGCCGGGCAAAAAATTGAGTCCCGCATCGTGGAACGCGTGGGCCGCGACGGCCGGCCTGGGCGCCATCTCCTAACGGCCCATCCCGTCTATATTTCGGATAAAATAGTTGGCATGGCCGGATTTATAGTGGATGAAAGTAAAAACATAGAGCAGGAAGCAGAAAGATAGCCATTAAACGGTTATGGCGCGCTATTGTTGTGCCGCTTATTGTTATCGCTTTTAATATAAAGAAATCCCTCCCACGGGCCTCCGGCAGAGTTTTTGTCGGGGGCTTTTTTTCTCAAAAGTAAGAATGTGGATTCCTTTTTTTCTCACAATATAGAATTCACGTAGGTTTTAAATATTGTAACATATTGTTTTTTAAGAGAATATAATTTTGTGCCATTTGGCACAAAGCTTGCGAAACTACAGTGGAAAATATAGATATACTTACAGTTTAAGGTATAGAATGGAAAAAGGATCGGAGGAAATTCTCTATCCCATCGGAATAGTAGCCCGGATGTTTGATCTTTCCGTGGCTACCCTGCGTGCCTATGAGCAGGAAGGGTTGATCATTCCTCAAAAAAGCAAGGGACATCATCGTTTTTATTCGGATCATGATATTCAGCGTATCACCTGTATCCGTAAGATGATTGATGAAAAAGGGTTGAATCTGGCGGGAATCCGCATGATTCTTTCGGCCATTCCATGTTGGGAACTAAAGCCCTGCACCCTTGCCGACCGTGAAAGCTGTGACGCTTACAGTTGTGCCGATGTACCCTGCTGGATGGTGGAAAACAAAGGTGAAATTTGTGCCTTACAGGACTGCCGCCAATGCGCGGTTTATAAAGAGTCCTATAAGTGCAGTAACATTAAATCCATATTAAACCGTTTCTGGAGGAAAGAGCTCAATGGCGAAAAAACTCAACAGACGTGAATTTATAAAAATAGCCGGAATGGGCGCGGGGGGGCTGGCCGTCGGTTCTTCCTTTTTAAAACCCGTTTCGCTATTCGGGCAACCCTTGTCTAAGGAGAAGCTGCTTACCTCTACCTTTAGCGAGGTAACGCCCACCTATTGTGAAATTTGTTTTTGGAAATGTGCCGGCTGGGTTCATAAAAAAGAGGGCAAACCCTGGAAAATCGTGGGCAATCCGGACGATGCCCATAGCAACGGACGCTTTTGTCCCCGGGGCACCGGCGGTCTGGGTGCGTACACGGATCCTGACAGGCTGAAAACGCCGCTTATACGGGTTGAGGAACGCGGAAAGCAGGTTTTCCGCGAAGCAAGCTGGGACGAGGCCTTTGATTATATCACCGACAAAATGAACCGCATTAAAGAAAAATACGGCCCCGAATGCATGGCCCTGTTTACCCACGGTTCCGGTGGCGGCTATTTTAAAAATCTGATACGCGCTTATGGTTCCAACAATATTGCGGCGCCCTCCTATGCCCAATGCCGCGGACCGCGTGCGGAAGCCTATCTGTTAACCTATGGCGAGGGCGTCGGTTCCCCGGAGCGCACCGATATTGAAAATACAAAATGTCTGGTACTGATCGGTTCCCATATCGGGGAGAATATGCATAACGGTCAGGTACAGGAGTTTACAAAAGCCCATATGAACGGCGCTACGGTAATAACGGTAGACCCCCGCTTTTCCACGGCCGCCAGCAAGTCCAAATACTGGCTGCCTATAAAACCTTCAACGGATCTGGCCCTGTTACTGGCCTGGATCAATGTGATAATAGAGGAAGAGCTTTACGACAAGGAATATGTAAAAAAATATACCTATGGTTTTGATGCCTTAAAAAAAGCCGTAAAGCATAATACGCCGGAATGGGCCTACCCCATTACCACCATAAAGCCGCATGTTATACGGGAAACAGCACGGGAAATGGCCGCCGCGGCCCCGGCGGTAATCATTCATCCCGGGCGCCATGTAACCTGGTACGGTGACGATACGCAAAGGGTACGCGCCGGGGCCATACTGAATGCTCTGCTCGGTTCCTGGGGACGTCGGGGGGGATTCTACGCGCCTTCCAAAGCCCATGTACCCAAGCCCAAACACCCCGCCTATCCCAAACCGTCCAAAGGGTGGCGCGACGCCTTCCCGGATAAGTATCCCCTGGCCAACCTGGCCCTCTCTTCGGGTATATGCGACGCCACCATTCCCAGTACAACGGATGCCTGTTCCATAAAAGGCTGGATCGTTTACGGGACAAACCTGATACAAACCCTGCCGCAACCGGAAAAAACCATTAAGGCGATTCAGAACCTGGAACTGCTGGTGGCGATTGATATTATGCCTTCGGAGATAACCGGCTGGGCCGATGTGGTTTTACCGGAATGCACCTATCTGGAACGCTACGACGATTTGCGCATTTCTCAGGGACGGGTGCCCTCCATAGCCTTGCGCGCCCCGGCTTTTGAACCCAGGTATAATACCAAGCCCGCCTATTGGATGGCGGTGCAACTGGCCGGCCGCCTGGGGCTTTCGGCATATTTCCCCTATGAAAGGATAGAGGATTATCTGGAATACCGTTTAAAAGCGGTGGGCAGCAGTCTGGAGGAGATGAAAAAACTGGGCGTAAAAAACCTGCCTCTGGAACAGGAGCTTTACTTTTTAAACGGAGAGGAATATGAGTTTGCCACTCCCAGCGGTAAAATTGAGCTCTATTCCGAAACACTTGCCGAAAACGGCTTTGATCCCATTCCCGTATATACGGCCCATGAGGAGCCTGAGGACGGCTATTACCGCTTGTTGTACGGCCGCGCCCCCATGCATTCATTCGGCCGCACAACCAACAATCCCTTGTTGTATGAATTGAAATCGGAAAACGAAGTCTGGATAAATCCAAAAGTGGCCCGGGAATGGGCAATTAAAACCGGCGATTATATACGCCTGGAGAATCAGGATAAGGTTGTCTCCAACAAAATCAAGGTAAAAGTCACCGAGCGCATTCGTCATGATTGTGTTTACATGGTTCACGGCTTTGGCCACGGCCAAAAGCAGATGCGCCGCTCCTATAAGCGGGGCGCTGATGATGCCCGGTTAATTTCGCGGGTTAATGTGGACCCCATTATGGGCGGAACGGGAATGCGCGTTAATTTTGTGACTTTTAGAAAGGAGGTGGCCTGATGCGCTATGCCATGGCTATAGATACCAAACGCTGTGTGGGGTGCGCGGACTGCGTGGTTGCCTGCCAAACGGAAAATAATGTACCGGAAGGTTACTGCCGGGATTGGATTGTGGAAGAGACCATCGGCGCCTTTCCCGAGTTGCAACTGGAAATACGTTCCGAGCGCTGTAACCATTGCGCCGATTCTCCCTGCGTGCGTTGCTGCCCCACCGGAGCCAGCCATTACGAGGAAGGGGGCGTGGTTTTGGTAAACCATGATGAATGTATCGGCTGTAAGGCCTGTATTGCCTCCTGTCCCTACGATGCCCGTTTTGTGCATCCCGAGGGCTATGTGGATAAGTGCACTTTTTGCATCCATCGCGTGCGTGAAGGAAAAAACCCCGCCTGTGTGGATGTATGCCCGACCCATGCCATGATCTTTGGCGATGTGGATGACAGGAACAGTGACATTTCCAAGGCCTTGCGAACCCGAAAATATAAAACACTGATACCCGAGGCGGGAACCGAGCCGCATGTGTTTTATCTGTTATAAAAAGATTGGAGAGTTTGAAAAATGAATGACATTGCCATCACTTCAGGCAGAATGAATCATGGCGTGGATCCTGTGCTGCATGCCTGGACCTGGGAAATCCCTCTTTACCTGTATCTGGGAGGTCTGGTTGCCGGCATACTTTTTTTCAGCGCCTTTTTCTATCTGCGCCGCCGCGAGGATGTGTTCCCGACGGCCATAAAAACAGCGCCGTTGTTTGCCCCTTTTATGCTGGCCATCGGCCTGCTGGCCCTTTTTTTGGATTTAACCCATAAGCTCTATTTTTGGCGCTTGTATACAACCATTCGTTGGGAATCGCCCATGTCCTGGGGCGCCTGGACCTTAATGGTTATTTTTCCCTTAAGCATAATCTGGGCCGCCTTTTGGGTTAAGGATGTTTTCCCGCGCTGGGACTGGAAGTTCTCCTTTATCGCAAACACCGTGAATTACCTGGCGCGCTTTAAAGCCTATTTTGCCTGGGCACTGATTGCCTTTTCGGCCATCCTCGGTATGTACACGGGTATATTGCTTTCCGCCTTTAACGCCCGTCCGTTTTGGAATACCTCCATATTGGGCCCTCTCTTTCTGGTATCGGGTCTTTCTACCGGCGCGGCGTTTATTTTGTTGTTAAGTAAATCCCCGGCGGAGCGGCACCGTTTTAGCCAGATAGACAGCTTTCTGATCGGTACGGAAATCTTTTTGATCATCCACATGTTCATGGGTTTTCTGGCCAGTACATCCGTACATATCCACGCGGCGGAGATGTTTTTGGGCGGCCCGTATACGGCGGTTTTCTGGACGCTGGTGGTCGGCCTGGGCCTGGCCGTGCCCTTGTTTATTGAGATCATGGAGCTGCGGGGGGTTAAGGTTCCTGTGGCCATTCCGGCTATCCTGGTACTCTTCGGCGGTCTGATGCTGCGATTTGTGGTTGTGGACGCCGGTCAGTCTTCCCGTTGGTTATATAAGTTTATGGAACAACTCGTTTTTTAAAAAAAGGATGGAATTATGAAAGAGAAACCGTACTGGTCGCCCTATGCCAGCGGCCTGGGTTTGGGAATTACCTTGTTGCTGGCCTTTGTTCTTATGGGGCGCGGACTGGGTGCCTCCGGCGCCATGATGCGCTTTACCACCGCTCTGGTGGATCTGTTTGCCCATGACCATGTTATGGCCAATCCTTATTTTGCCAAATATGCCGAAAATCCTTTTAGCAACTGGCTGGTTTATGAAATACTCGGTGTGATGATCGGTGGATTTCTTTCCGGCATGCTGGCCGGGCGAAACAAATGGCGTACCGGGCGCGGGCCGAACATTGGTAAACATAAGCGTTGGCTGTATGCCTTTATTGGCGGGGCCATTATGGGCTTTGGCGCCCGTCTTTCCCGGGGATGCACCAGCGGTCTGGCCCTGACGGGCGGCGCGACGCTGGCCGTGGGCGGCTGGGTGTTTATGTTTGCCGTTTTCGCCGCGGCCTATGCCACGGCTTACTTTGTACGAAAACAATGGATATAGGGGGGATCATGGCACCATTTTTTAAATATGGATTTTTTACGGAACAAACAGGCTTAATCATCGCCCTGATTTTGGGCGTCAGTTTCGGCTTTTGGCTGGAACGCGCCGGCTTTGGCTACAGCCGTAAACTGGCCCTGCAGTTCTATTTTAAGGATATGACGGTTTTAAATGTGATGTTTACGGCCATTGTAGTGGCCATGCTGGGACTTTTGCTCTTTTCGTTGTTTGGCTGGCTGGATATCACCAAGGTATACATCAATCCCACTTATCTGTGGGCCCAGCTTATTGGCGGGCTGATTTTGGGCGTCGGCTTTGCCATTGGCGGTTATTGTCCGGGAACCTCGGTGGTGGGCGCGGTTACCGGCCATGTGGACGCCTATTTCTTTTTAGGCGGAGCCATGTTCGGCATGTTTGTTTTTGGTGAGATGTTCCCCTCGCTGGAAGGATTGTACAACTGGGGCGCCATGGGTGATGTAAGGCTCTCCGATGTTTTTAACGTTTCCAGCGGCGTGGTGGCCTTGGCTGTTGTGATATTGGCCATACTCTTTTTTCTTGGCGGTGAATGGCTGGAGAACAAGTTTGGGAAGGAGGGCGTCTGATGAGGATATCATCCCGAAATCTCGGTTTTGGCATAATGTTTTTACTGGGTCTTATTCTGGCTTTCAGTCCGGTGGATAAAATGAATATCAGCAAGGTGGCCGACAGGGAACTTCTGCTGTCACAACTGCACAGTCAAAGCAATTACATCGAAGCGGAAGATGTAGCCCACTGGATTATTGATAAGGAGCCGGGGGTACTTATCGTAGACATCCGCCCGGCCGGGGATTACCGGAAATATCATATACCCGGGTCCATAAACATACCTCTGGAAAAACTGCTGGAAAAATCATCGCTGGAACTTATGGACCCGTCGGGAACCCTGGTATTGGCCTCTAACGGCAATACCAAGGCCTCGCAGGCCTGGCTCTTGCTAAAGGAAAAGGGCTATGATGATGTTTATGTGCTTCACGGCGGGATGAACCATTGGGTAAAAGCCTTCAGCGCGCCCCAAAAACCGGTCGAGCCCTATACCGATGATGAGGTCTTTCGCTATCAGTTCCGTCTGGCGGCCGGGCCGGCAATGATGGGCACCGCCCGCGCGGCTACGGTCAACCGGGAGGCTCCGGTAAAACCGCGCACGATTAAGCGAAAGCGTCGATCCGTAAAGAAAAAGGTGGATGAAGGTTGCTGATTGTATGCTAAAGCGGGAGCTTATTCTCCGCGAACAGTTTTATCCCTCCACACTGCTTATAAA
>JALXBH010000003.1 GCA_026991535.1 Calditrichia bacterium
AAAAAATAGAAAATAGAAAAATAAAATGGTTAACGGGGGCCTGATTTGTGGATAAAAAGCCTGCGACCGGGCCAGGGCCGTGGAAATGAAAACCGGCCATGGAGAAAAATCCCGGCTTCTTTGCGGAAGCCGGGATGATCCGGGTTCCTATTTCCTTGACTGGGCGTCCATTACGGCGATGGCCGTCATATTGACCACGCCGATCTCGTCATAATCGCCTATTTGCAGCGGATGCACCGGTTTCTTCAAACCCATCAGTATGGGGCCGATGGTTTCCGCGCCGCCCAGATGTTCCAAAAGCTTATAGGCGATATTGCCCGATTCAATATTGGGGAAGATCAGTACATTGGCTCCGTTTTTACCTGCCAGTTTGCTAAAGGGAAACACCTCATCCAGAATGGCCGGACTTACCGCCGTGCTGGCCTGCATCTCGCCGTCGATAATCAGGTTCGGTTCACGTTCATGGACGATTTTGATGGCTTCGCGGATTTTATTGTTGACGATATGCTTTACGCTGCCAAAGTTGGAAAAGGAGAGCAGCGCCACCCGTGGTTCCACGCCCATGCGCTTAACCTCGCGGGCGGTAAGGATGGCGATATCGGCCAGTTCCTGCGCGCTGGGGTTGATATTGATGGTTGTGTCGGCAAAGTAGTAGGTCTTATCCTTATAGATGACCATATGCAGACCGGCCACATGGCTGGCCTCCTCACGCACGCCGATAATCTCCAGGGCGGGCTTGATGGTATCCCGGTAGCGGTGGGTCAGCCCGGAAACCATGCCGTCGGCGTCATCGGCATGGACCATCATGGCGCCGAAGTAGACCGGATCCTGCATGATGTGGCGGGCGTCGGTTTTCAGTACCCCCTTGCGCTGGCGCAGGGTATAGTAGGTGTCGGCATAACTTTCCAGCTTGTCACTCTGTTCCGGGTCGATGATGGTCACGCTTTTTTCCAGATGGGCAATCTCCATTTCAGCCATGGCCGCCCGTATTTTTTCCACATTGCCCAGTAGCACCGGCCTGGCCATGCCCTCGGCCACGATGATTTCACAAGCCTTGAGGATGGTCGGCGAGTCGCCCTCGGGATAAACAATGCGCTTGGGCGCCTTTTTGGCCTTGTTGATGAAAACGCGGGTGATGTGCCGGCCAATGCCCAGACGGTCTTCCAGTTCTTCCTTGTACTTTTCGATGTCGATGGTGCGTCGCGCCACTCCCGTTTCCATGGCCGCCCGGGCCACGGCGGAAGCTTCCCATATCAGCACACGGGGGTCAAAGGGCTTGGGGATCAGATAGTCCAGGCCGAACTTCAACTGGGTGTCGCCATAGGCCTGCATCACCGAAAAGGGGACCGGTTCCTTGGCCAGATCGGCCAGGGCGCGCGCGGCAGCCACCTTCATCTCCTCATTGATGCTGGTGGCGTGCACATCCAGCGCCCCGCGGAAAATAAAGGGGAAACCCAGCACATTGTTTACCTGATTGGGATAATCGCTGCGTCCGGTGGCGATGATGACGTCGTCGCGCCAGGCCCGGGCGTTTTCATAGGTGATTTCCGGATCGGGATTGGCCATGGCAAAGATGATGGGATGATCGCCCATGGATTGAACCATTTCCTTGGTCAGCAGGTTGGCCACGGATACGCCGAAAAAGGCGTCGGCGCCCACCAGGGCCTCCTCGATGGTGCGGGCGTTGGTATCGGCGGCCAGTTCTTCCTTATACTTGTTCATGCCCGCCGTGCGTCCCTTGTAGATAACCCCCTTGCTGTCGCACATGATCACATTTTCCTTCTTTACCCCCAGGGAGATGTAGAACTTGGCACAGGCAATGCCGGCGGCTCCCGCCCCGCTGAAGACCACCTTCATCTTTTCCAGCGGCTTGCCGATCAGCTCGGAGGCATTCAACAGGGCCGCGCCCGATATGATGGCCGTGCCATGCTGGTCGTCATGAAAAACGGGAATGTTCATTTCCTTTTTAAGAGTTTCTTCGATCTCAAAACATTCCGGGGCCTTGATATCCTCCAGGTTGATGCCGCCAAAGGTGGGTTCCAGCAGTTTTACGGTTTGGATGATCTCCCGGGCATCCTGAGTGCGCAGCTCCAGGTCAAAGACGTCGATATCGGCAAAGCGTTTAAACAAAACCCCCTTGCCTTCCATAACCGGCTTGCCCGCTTCCGGGCCGATATTGCCCAGACCCAATACGGCGGTGCCGTTGCTGACCACGGCCACCAGGTTGCCGCGGGCGGTGTATTTAAAAACATCGTCCACATTTTCCTTGATTTCCAGACAGGGAACGGCCACGCCGGGCGTATAGGCCAGTGAAAGGTCTTTTTGGGTGATACAGGGTTTGGTGGTATTCACCTCAATCTTTCCCGGACGTCCGGTGGTGTGGTATTTTAATGCTTCATCATGGTAGTTCATTTTAGAATCCTTGTATTAATACGAACGGTCAAAATCTGACTTACTAATTTACCAAAAAAAATAACCAATACATGTAAAAATTGTGTTTTTTGATCAGTATTTCTCTAAAAAAGCGGGAAATTCCCCCCCCAAAAAAAATAACAGTTCTCCAGGCAGCTTCCGGGTGGATAGTAAAAAAAAAATAGCCGGCCTCTTGCATCACATAAACGCGAATGTTATGTTGCCTTAAACGATAACTTTATCGGTTAAGTAATGAACAGTCCGAAACGCATAACATTGAACGATATTGCCCTCAGGCTCGGGATATCCAAGGTGGCCGTCTCCAAGGCGCTGCGCGACCATCCTGATATCAGTCCGGCCACCCGGGCGCGGGTAAAGCAGATGGCCGAAAGCCTGG
>JALXBH010000004.1 GCA_026991535.1 Calditrichia bacterium
CGGGGCAATAAAAATCCCGCCGATGTGCTGGCCAAGGTAAACCGTTTTGTAACCGACGACATGAAACGGGGCATGTTTGTGACCATGTTTTATGTGATTCTGGATTCACGCAACCGGGTAATCCATTATGCCAGCGCCGGTCATAACCCGATGATCTTATTCCGTTCCTCGGCCCGGCAGACCTATTATTTGAATCCTTCGGGTTTTCCCGTTGGTATTCAACTGCCCGATCTGAAGCTTTTTGACAACAAGATTCAGACCGATTCCATACGGCTGCGCGAGGATGATATCCTGGTTCTGTACACGGACGGTATCACCGAAGCGATGAACCACCAACGCGAGTTATATCGTGAGGAACGCTTTCTGGAGTCCATTCGCAATAACGGCCACCTGGATGTTTCGGAGTTTGTTAAAAGTATAAAAGATGACCTGAAAAACTTTACCGGCGGCGCCCAGCAAAATGACGACATCACCTTTGTGGCCATTAAAGAGAAGATGATGTCCGGCGAGGTGATCTACAAAACCCATAAGCAGATGGTGGAGCTGATCGAGCAGGGTTACCGTGTTAAGGATGCTTGCGAGAAACTGAATATTTCCCAGTACCAGTATTACAAATACAAGAGCATTGTGGACGAGGGCGGCCTGGAAGCCCTGAGAACCTTTTTGGATGGTCAGGACTATATCGAGAAGAAACACCTTTCCATCGAGGTGAAGGCGAAAATATTCGATATCATCCGTAACAATCCCAAGCTGGGGCCTAAAAGCATCGCCAGGCTTTTAAACAGCGAGAAGTACGGCTTTGTGGAGATCGAGGAACGACGTATCTATAACGAGCTGATAAAGCTGCGGCTCAATACCTATGCTCTGCGTAAACGCTTTTTGGAAAAAGGGAAAAATAAGCGGCTTAAGCAGCCCGGCACCCCTCTGCTTACCTTGGACGGAAAGGTTATTCTTGATTTTGAGTCTTCCGAGGGTGAAATACAAAAAAGAAGCGGAGGTGAATCGAAGCCGCTGCCCACTGCTCCGGCACAGTCTAATCAGGAAGAAAAGAAGCCCTTTGTGCGCATAATAAAAAGCGTGACGGCCGAGGAGAAAAAGAAAGAAACGGCTACCGTGGTGGAAACGGCCCCGCCGCCCCCCGCTCCCGTCAGGGAAAAAGAGCCTGAGCCGAAGGCGATCCCGGCGAAAAAAAGCACGCCCACCCCTGCGGAGTTAAGTGAAAAAGCGGCCGAGAATAAAGAACAGTCACTTATCGAAAGTTTCTTTACCGCCTGTGGGGACGACTTTGCCGCCTTGAGAAAGCATCAGGCAGATTTGCTGGAACATTCCAACAATACAGATACCTTAAGAAAAATGAATTTAATCCTGAAAATTGTTACAAAAAACCCGATACTGAAAAAAATGCCCGAGCTTTCGCAGCTAATGCATCAGGGGCAGTTGTCCATTGAGTCCTTGCAGAAGCACTCTTCGTCAATGGACAATAAAGCGTTGAGGCAGCGCACAGAAAGTGTATTGAAATTCTTGGAAAAAGAAAATATATTAAAAGATGGCCAAAGCATACTGGAACAGGTCAACACTTTGGCGCTTTTACACAAAAAATGGGAATCCAATCCGGGTTCGGCCGCAACGTCGGGGTCACTGGCGGATGTACGCAAAAAGATTGCTCGAAAACAGATAGTAAAAAACACGGCGCTCTTAAAAGAAAAACCGGATGGCAAATCAAAGAAGTAACGCGCATTCCCTTAAGGAGGATTGAATGGAAGGCATTCAGGTTTCAACTGAAGTCAGTGGTGGAAGAAATCATATTTCGATAATAAAGGTTGGGGGCTATATTGACACGACAACATCGTCCGAGCTGGAGCGCGCCCTCAATTCCCTGTTAAAGCAGGGGCGATTCTATATCATTGTCGATCTGGGCAATGTGGATTATATCAGTTCCGCCGGCTGGGGTATCTTTATCAGCGAGATTAAATCCATCCGTGAAAACGGCGGAGATTTAAAGCTGGTGCGCATGGTGCCGGATGTGTATGAAATCTTTGAATTATTGGAATTTCACCACATTCTGGATGTTTATGACAAGGTGGAAGACGCCGTGAATAAATTTGAAAGTTCCGAGGCGGCCGGAGAACCGGTGGCCAAGGAGATTTCCCTGCCCAAGGCCGAGGAAAAACCGATGGAAAAGGCGCCGCAGCAGACTTCCACCCCGGTAGCGGAGCCGGTGAGCAACGACGTGGTGGAAACCACCCAGCAGATCAGCCTTAACGATATGACCCTGCAGGATAAGATAAAAAACATCGTCAAGGAGAATCCCGAATTCGGCAGCCTTAAAATAAAGCGTGAGTTAAATACCGCCCGATACGGGTTTACACGCATCGGATGGTTTGCCGTTCGCTCCGAGCTGGCAAAACTGAAGCTAAACAAGCGTAACAAACGCTACGAGTTCGCCACATCCGCCTGATTATATTTTTATTTGAACTGTTTCCCTGTTTTAATGTAAAATCCCGTTATTACAACGGGATTTTTATGTATAAAGCCATACTTATCGCAAGCTTTCTTATATTTACCGATGTTCCGGCCCAGGTTATCGCTCCGGTGCGCATACATTATCAGGGCGGCGGTGACTGGTACGGAAACAAAACCACCTGGAAAAATATTCTTGCCGAGGCACGGAAGCGGCTGGGGATGCCGACGGCGCCAAGGGAAACTTCGGCAAAAATAGAGGACCCGGAGTTCTCCCAATCGCCCATTGCCTATCTGGCGGGACATGGCAATGTGGTGTTCGATGACCAGGAGGCCGCCATACTAAGGCGCTATTTAACCCGGGGCGGATTTCTGTTTGCCGATGACGACTATGGCATGGATCGCTCATTCCGCCGGGCCATGAAAAAAGTTTTCCCCGAACTGGACTTTACGCCTTTGCCTTTCAGTCATCCCATATACCATGCGGTATATGATTTTAATAACGGCCTGCCCAAGGTTCATGAACATGCCGGCGGCCCGCCACAGGGGCTGGGGCTGATTTATGAGGGTCGCCTGGTATGCTTTTATTCTTTTAATACGGATATTTCAGACGGTTGCGAGGATGCTCAAATTCATAAGGACCCGGAGAGTGTGCGCGGGCAGGCTTTAAAGATGGCCTTAAATATACTTGTTTACGCGCTGACGAACTAATGTCATGAACCATACATCTTTTATTGATAAATTATATCGTCAGGCTGTCCGGCATTACAGGCTGCGCCTGTGGGGTGTTCTGTTTACGGCTTCTTTGCTGGTTCTGTTTTCCTGGCTGGCCATGGCCCTGCTGGACAGCATCGTTCATTTTTCCCGTGTTAGCCGCTGGGGTTTCTTTTCGTTGCAGCTCTCCTTTATGTTTTACCTTATTGCCTGTCGTATTTACCCCGCCTGGCGCGATGAGCGACTCCGGAAAAAGTCGGCCTCATTAAAAACTTTTGCCCGTCTGGCGGATAAGCTTACGGGCAGCGTTGACCTGTGGCTGAATACGGTGGAATTGAGTGAACAGCATAACAAAGAAGGCGACGCCGATCCTTACCGGGAAGCGGCCATCGGCCGGCTGATTCCCCGTTGTGATTTTAACGCCCTGCAAAGAGCCCTGCCCCTGAAACGGTATATGCCCGCAACCGTTTTTCCCCTCGTTTTTCTGTTCAGCACGGCCCTGCTAACGGGATTGATCGGTCGGCCACTTGGTGTTTCGGCGCTGCGCATGGTGGCACCCTGGGCTGCTTTTTTCGAGATACCCGCCTACACAATGGATGTTAAACCGGGAACGGCCACGGTGTACAGGGGTGAGGATTTGACGATCCGGGCCGTTTACCGGGGGCCGCGGGCGGGGGGCCTGCTGCTTTGGCGCCGGGAGGGAAAGGAAGTCCGCTCCTTTCCGCTGATAAAAAAGGAAAACAGCAGTTATACGGCGGTTTTGAAAAACAACCTCAACGACTTTCGCTATTGGGTGCAGGCGGCGGATATGGAAAATGATGATTATGAGGGACGGATTGTCTCGGATACATTCCGGGTCAATATCCTGGAACCACCCTTTGTAAAGAATTTACGCATGGAGGTTATTCCGCCTCCTTACAGTAAACTGTCCCGGCAGGCCCATGGAATTAACGATACCCGGTTTAGCCTTTTGCCCGGCAGCGAGGTTTATATTCAGCTAACGGCCAACAAGGCTCTGCGCGCGGCCGGTATGGTTTTTGACGATTCCTCCCGTTTTAATTTGCAGGTGCACAATTTTAGCGCCGAGGGTCGGCGGGTTTTTATGCGGGGCGGGCAATACCGCTTTTCCCTGTTGTCCATGGATTCCCTGGTCAATCGCGGCCCGCTACGTTATAAAGTGGAAGTGCTGGATGACCGTCCTCCCTATGTGGAAATCACCGCGCCGGGAATGGATATTGAGGCTCAGCCCGAGGATATTCTGCCGATAGAGGTGTTGGCCGGCGATGATTTCGGCGTTGCCGGTATTGTATTGTATTATCGACATATCGCCTCCGGAGATACGGGAATTTGGCAAAAAAAGCCTTTTTCCATAAAAGAGAATGAGGGACAAAGCCATGGCCGCATTTTATTTGATTTTTCTGAAAAAGCGATCGCTTATGGCGATCAGATAGAATACTTTGCCCAGGCAATGGATGGCAATAACGTAAGCGGACCGGGTGTGGCCCGCAGCGCCCGATACAAGGTGCTTTTTCCCAGTCTGGATGACCTGTTTGAGGATTTTGCGGAAAAGACGGAAGAGCGTAACGATGACATGGAGGATATGGCCCGCCGGTCGGAAGATTTAAAGAAAACACTGGAAGAAATCCATCGCGATTTGAAACGAACGGAAAAGATGGACTGGAAAACCAAAAAACGTATCGAACACACTCTAGACGAGCAAAAGAGATTGCGGGAAAAGGTGGAAAAAATAGAGCAGGAACTGCAAAAAATGGTTGAGCAGCTGGAAGACAGGGAGATATTAAGCGAGGAGATGTTGCGTAAATATCAACAGTTGCAGGATATGTTCCGCCAGATCGCGCCGCCGGAGTTGATGGAAGCTATGCAAAAATTGCAACAGGCCATGGAAAAATCCAATCCGGAGGAGGTGGAGAAAGCCCTGCGCTCCTTTAAGGAGAATCAGGAGAATTTTAAGCAGAACCTGGAACGCACCCTGGAATTGTTCAAACAGATACAGATGGAGCAGCAACTGGACCGCCTGGCCCAACAGGCCAGAGAACTGGTGGAAAAGCAGCAGCAGATAGGCGAGCGGCTGGATAAAAAGGAGGAAGGTACGGCCGGGATGCAAGAGCAGCAAACCCGGCAGCTTAAAAACATGGAGCGCTCGCTGGATGAGATGTTGCAAAACCCGCGTCTGCAATCCTTTAAGGAGTCTATGCAAGGATTAAGCGAAGCGCGTAAGGAGATGGCCCGCAGGCGGATGGCGGCACAAAGCGAGGATATAAAAAAAGCACTTCAGCAGGGCAAACGGGAGCAGGCCGCACAACAATCCGGGGAATTACAACAAAATATGCGATCCATGCAGGAGCGCCTTCAAGGCAGTTTAGACAAAATGCGTCAAAGTCATAAGCAAAAGGTGCAATCGAAAATGCTGGCCGTAACGCGGGACTTGCTGAAGCTGTCTTTTGAGCAGGAACGTTTGCAGCGCCAAAGCAGGAATGCCTCGCGTGTGGATGATCAGCTACGCGAGATTGCCCGCAAACAGTCACGCGTTCAGCAAAATCTGCAAAAAACCATTGGTGAAATGATTGAGCTTTCCAAGCAGACATTTTTTATGGAGCAAAGTCTGAACAGGGACATGGCCCGGGCCCAGAGTCTGATGCGGAAAAGCATGGATGATTTAAGCGAGCGGCGGGCCATGCCCGCGGCTCAAAGTCAGCGTCAGGCCATGGAGGCCCTCAACCGCGGTGTTCAGGGGATGCAACGCTCCCTGGATCGCCTGGGGAAATCTCCCGGTGGTACGGGCTTTGAGCAGCTAATGGAGCAGTTAAAGCAAATGGCCGGTATGCAGGGCGGCCTGAATGGCGAAACCATGGGGCTTTTTAATGCACAACAGGGTAACCGTGGGCGTCTTTCCCCGGCGCAACAGGGTTTGCAAAAACGGCTGGCCGCCCGTCAGCAGGCCCTGCAACAGGCCATGCGGGAAATTGCTGATGAAATGGGCAACCGCGGCGATGTGCTGGGCAGGTTGGGGCAGTTGAGCGAAGAAATGGAAAAGGTGGTTCAGGATTTGTTGAAAAAAGGCATTTCACGAAAAACGGTGGAGCGGCAGCAACGTATTCTCTCACGTATGCTGGACGCCCAAAAGTCGGCCAGGGAGCGCGAGTATTCCAAAAAACGAAAAGCACAAAAAGCAAAAAGATATCAGGCCGTGGACCCCGGGCGTCTTTCTCCGGCGGAAAACGCCTATCTGAAACAGTTGCAGGAGGCGCTGCGAAACTCCTACCGGGAAGGATACGCCCCGGAATATCAGCGTTCCATAGAAACCTATATTCATAAATTGATCCGCGAAAAACAACAGGGTAACGGTGAGACCTCTAATGAACAGAAATAAGCGACCCGGAAAAATGAGACCCGATCCGCGCCTGGTTCTGCCGTTGGTGCTTATGGCCGTCTGTTTTACCTTGGCTCAGGAGGTTTTTATAAAGGAAACATACTTCCATAACGGTCATATCCGGGTAGTCTCTTCGGAGAACTTCCCCCCTTCGCCTAAAATAGCCCTGGTTCTCAGCGGCGGCGGCTCGCGGGGTATCAGTCACATCGGGGTACTGAAGGTTTTGGAAAAGGCCGGCATTCAGCCCGACCTCATCGTGGGTACCAGTATCGGCGGGGTGGTGGGCGGTCTGTACGCGGCGGGCTACTCCGCCCGGGAGATTGAAAGCTTTTTCCATACCATTGACTGGGGCGATATGTTCCGCGACACAGCCTCGCGCTCTAATCTGTTTTTGGAACAAAAAAAGGAACAGGACCGCTACATCGCTTCCATACGTTTGCAGGATTGGAAGCCCTATATCCCCAATGCCGTTACGCCGGGACAAAAGGTGCTTAACGTTCTGTCCGATCTGTTTATGCTGGCGCCGTACCAGGTTAAGGAAAGTTTTGACGATCTTAAAATCCCCTTCCGGGCGGTAGCCACCGATATTGTTCATGGGCGTAAAATTGTGCTGGACCGGGGGAATATTGCCGCCGCTCTAAACGGCTCTCTGGCGGTGCCCCTGCTTTTTTCTCCCGTTAGCTGGGATACCCTGCTGTTGGTGGATGGGGGCGTGAAGGCCAATCTGCCCGCTTCCGTGGCCCGGGAGTGGGGCGCGGATATCGTTATCGCCGCCGATGTCAGTGCCGAGTTGCGTTCCCGCGATGAGTTGAACGCCCCCTGGGAGGTGGCCGACCAGGTTACGACCATTATGACCGATCGTAATAATGTTAAGGAATACGGAGATGTGGATGTTTTATTAACTCCAGATCTGCCGCGATCGACCAATACGGATTTCAGTCAGGTGGAAGCCCTGATCCGCGCCGGGGAACGCGAGGCGCACATAAAGCTGGAAAATATCCATAAGAGACTAAAATCCTTTGAAAAAAAAGCAGGGCGTTTTTTGGAAAGAGTGCTGCCGGGCGGAGAGAAAACGGACAGCCTTTCCGTGCTGACCTTGTCACGGCGTATGGAAAGGTGGGTTTTGGACGGCGGATATAAAAAGGTTACGGCCCGTTATATGGCCGGACGCCGGGAGTTGCACTACTTTTTTGAATCCCTGGCGCCCATGGATACCATTATTTTTCGCGGCAATGTCCATATTACCCATCATGAACTGATGGATTCCATGCGCAGCAAAGTGGGGCAGGTGCCCATTGCCCGTATCCTGAACGATGACTTCGATCGTCTGCGCAAGCTTTACCACGCCCGGGGCTATACCTTGATGGAGATAGAAAAGGTGGAGTTCACTAACCGCATCCTGAAAATTTTTATCAACGAGGGGGTTTTTGGCAAGGTGACGGTGACAGGCAATAAAAATACCCGGCCTTATGTTATCAGCCGTGAGTTTCAGATCAGGCCCGGAGCCATTTTTAACTGGCTTGACGTAAAAAAACGTCTGGCCAATCTGTATGGTACACAACTGTTCAACCGCGTTACGGCCGACGTACAAAGGCATGGACAAACCGCGGATGTGGAGATTCATGTGGATGAAAAACCCTCCGTCCGCCTGCAGTTTGGCGGGAAAGGGGACAATGACCGTCTTTTTCAGGCCTATCTTGAACTTTCCGATGAAAACCTTTTGGGGCGCGGGGTAAAGGCTAAGGCCCAGGCACGGGTGGGGAACCGCGACGGCTGGCTGGGGCTGCGATTCCGCTCGGAAAGGATATTCACCTCTCTGTTCACCTTTCGTGGTATTTTGTTTTATTCCTGGGAGGTAAACCCCCGTTTTTGGCATACACCGTATCAGGGGCGTTACCGGGAAGAACGGGCCGGTATTCGGCTTTTGCTGGGCCGACAGGTAGAACGCTTTGGTCTGGTCTCCGCGGAAATTAAGGCGCAACGTGTGCGCAATTCGGTTGAGGAAGGGCTGCTTATCCCGGAGCGCACCCTGCAACTGCGTTCCTTTGCCCTGCGTTCCGTTACCGATAAGCGCGACCGCATAGATTTTCCCACCCGCGGTGAGTACAATTACTGGGAATGGGAAAGCGGTAATACCGTTTTGCTGCAAAGCCAGCAGGGGTACAGTAAAATCCGCCTCCATCTGGAAACCTATTCGCACCTGTTTAATGCCAATCATGTGCTGCATTTAAAATTTGACGGCGGTTTGGCCGATATTTCCACGCCCTTCTCGGAATATTTCCGCATCGGCGGCTTCCGTCAATTTTACGGCTTGCTGGAAAAGGAGCGTTCCGGCCGGCAGATGATGATACTCAGCGCCGGTTACCGTTGGCGATTGCCCTTTAGAATAATCACTCCCGTTTATCTCGGCGTACGCTATGATCTGGGTAACGTCTGGCAGCAACCCTCCCTGTCCCTGAGAACTTCCGAGCTTCTTGCCGCATCGGGTGTCTCTGTGGGTTGGGAAACTCTTTTAGGCCCGTTGAATATCGCCTGGGGGCAAAATGCCTTCGGCCGGAAACAGTTTTATCTTTCCTGGGGCTTCAGTTACTAAGCCCCGGGGAAGCGGCCTGTAGGACAATGTTTTTATACTCTTTTCAGCACAAAGCCCTTTAAGAGCAGCATTGTTTGTCAAACCATTCCAGTGCCTTCAGGTGCGCCTTGTGAATGGGGTAGCTTTCCAGTTCATAACGTTTCAGCCAACGGCCATTCCCCTTGTCCCGCGCGCTTTCCTT
>JALXBH010000005.1 GCA_026991535.1 Calditrichia bacterium
ATTCCGATATCGGCGCTTATAACGAGGTGGCCTTGGCCACCGCCGTGCATCACAGGGATGAAAAGCGTCCCCGCTATTTATTGGCCGATTTTTTGAAGCCCGTTGCCAAAAGAAGAGTCGGTTTTTATATCCACCATCTTCCGGTCACAACAGAGCGGGCCTGTGTGGCGGGAAAAGAGATATGGGGTTTTCCCAAATTCACAACCGCCCTGCCTTTTCATCTTTCCGGTAAGCATTTCGCGGCCGGCGTTGAACACCCCGAAGGTGGGAAGCTGTTTTCAATAGAAACTGATTTTAGCGCAGGCATGCCCGTTACGGGTTTCGATCTGCTTCTTTATTCCAGACATGGCCAGCGGCAATTGCGGACTCATGTCACCGTAAAGTCCCTTTTTACCACCTGCCGTCCCACCTCATTTAAATGGAGCATGGGCGAAAAAGATCATGAGATGTTATCGACCCTGAAGCGGCTCTCTCTGGACGGCCGGAAACCGTTTCTCGCCCAGTACACCACCCATTTCCAATCCCTTCTTCACGCCGGGCGGGAGATAAAATAACAGATGAGTGACATCCGCGGGAAAACCGTACTGATCACGGGAGCGGCGGGGGACCTGGGACGGGCACTCTGCCGGGAGCTGCTCACCCAAAACCCGGCTGTTTTAATGCTTGTGGATAAAAACCCGCGAGGGCTGGAGGATGTGAAATCCGGACTTTCCGGAAAAGAGACCACCATTCTCACCTATCACTGTGACCTTAGTGACCACAGACAATGTAGCAAGCTAAGCGGAAGACTGCTTGCCGCCAATAAACAGCCGCATATTCTCATCCACAATGCCGGCATTCTTTCCTCCAAATCTTTCAGGGAGTGTACGGATGAAGAGATAGAGCACACCTTTCAGGTCAATGCCGCCGCTCTTTTTTGGCTCACCAGGCCCTTCATCACCGCCATGATGGAATCAGGAACGGGACACATTGCAACCATTGCCTCCGCCGGTGGCCTTATAGCCTCTGCCGGTTTGGGAGCCTATAGTGCCTCCAAGTTCGCCGCCGTCGGCTTTCACGAAACCCTGCGCCGGGAGTTGCGACGGCAAAAAAGCCCGGTTAAAACGACGCTGGTGTGCCCCTGGTATATCCGGACGGCAATGGTTCCGCAGGTTAAAAGCGCGCGTCCCCTGCTGTTACCCATCCTTGAAGCGAACGACGTGGCCCGTAAAACCATCCGGGCCATTCTAAAAAACCGGCCGCGGCTTTATATGCCGCCGCTTCTTTATACCATTCCCTTGCTGCGCATACTGCCGGTTGCTTTTCTGGACAGGATACTGGACTGGTTTGGCGTAGACAAAGCCGCGGAGTCGATCTCGCCGGGGCAACACCACCCTTCCACCGGCAAGGATTGACCGGGCATCTCATCATTTTTTTTATTTCATGCTCCGTACCCGTTTTTTAAATCAGCCTTTTATGATATATTACTTTTCTCTATCCGACGGGGTCGGAATAATAAAGGATGTATCCCGGCAAAATTTACACAGGGCACATATAAATCATGAGCTACAAGGCACATATAAAAAAGATCATTCCCCTGGCCATGCCCATCGTAATTGGACATTTGGGTATCATGAGCATGGGCATAGTGGATAATATCATGATTGGCCGCCTGGGCGCCACCTGGCTGGCGGCGGCCTCTCTGGGCAACGCCCTGTTCAGCCTGCTGATGATATTGGGGCTGGGCGCCACTTTTGCCCTCTCCCCTCTGATTGCCGCCGCCTTTTCCGCCGGCAACAGGGAGGAGTGCTCTATCCTGCTGCATAACGGCGTGTGGCTTTTTTCAGCCATGGCCATACTGATCATGTTTATGCTTTGGGGCGCGGAAGCGCTTATCCCCTTTATGGGGCAGGAAGAGGAGGTGGCCCTGCTGGCCGCATCCTATCTGCATATCGTCTCCTGGTCCATGCTACCGCTCATGCTGTTCCAGACCTATCGACAATTTACCGACGGCCTTTCCCACACACGGCCGGCCATGTATATGCTGCTTTTGGCCAATGGTGTCAATATCCTTTTTAACTGGGTATTGATATACGGTCATTGGGGATTTCCCGCCCTGGAACTGGACGGCGCGGCCCTGTCCACATTGATAACGCGAATCTTTCTTTCACTCTCGCTTTTTATTTTTGTAGGCACCCGCCGGGCCTACAGGGCTTTCAGGCCGACACACATCCGTTTAAAGTTACACCGGGAAAAAATAAAAAAGCTTTTACGCCTGGGGATACCCTCCGGCTTTCAGGCTTTTTTCGAAATTGCCGCCTTTAGCGCCATGGCTGTCATCATCGGCTGGCTGGGCGCCGAAGCCCTGGCTGCCCATCAGATTGCCCTGAGCCTGGCCGCCATAACCTTTATGCTGGTGCTGGGCATCTCCTCGGCGGCCTCCATTCGCGTGGGCGCGGAGTTTGGCCGGCCGGGTCACGGGGATATCCGCGCGGCGGGTTTTAGCTCCGTCTGGCTGGGTGCGGGTATTATGGCGGTTAACGGTCTGTTGTTTGTCCTTTTCCGCAAGGAACTGGTGGCCCTGTTTATCGATGACGCTCCGGTGCAGCATATCGCGGAGCAGCTACTGATCATTGCCGCCGCCTTTCAAATTTTTGATGGCATACAAGCCGTGGCCGTCGGCATATTACGCGGCATACAGGATGTAAAAATCCCCACTGCCATTACCTTTGTGGCCTATTGGATTATCAACATCCCCCTGGGATACCTGTTCGGATTTATTTTTAACCTAGGAGTGGAAGGGGTATGGTACGCCTTTGTTCTGGGGCTCGGTTCCGCCGCGCTTATGCTTCTGGGACGTTTTAGTCATAAAAGCAGACTGCTAACCCGGGCTTAGGCAAAACGGCGGCGAAAGCCCTCGGGTGTACGGGCCAGTTTTTTTTCCCGGTAATTATAGAATACCTGTCCCGTCTGTCCCAAAAGGATGGTTTTTTGCTGCCCTTCGGACCATAGGTGGTAAACCAGTTCAAAACCCATGCGGCTTACTTCGCTTACGCTTATATCGCAGCGGATCTTATCCGGGTAAAAGAGCTGGTTTTTATATTGCAACATGGCCTCATTCATCACCAGACCGACCCCTTCGATATCCAGTTCACTGTAACCCAGGGAAGTAAGCCAGCATACCCGGGCCTCATGCAGATACGAAAGGAAACGGTCATTGCCCACATGCCCGCCGTAATTCATATCCGTTATGCGTACCTCCAGCAAACAACTGTAATCCGCTTTCGACGGGCGTTCGATCTTAAGACGTGCCATATTACCTCCTCTTTAAAAAGATTCTATTCCTGTCCGACAATTTCATAAACAAAAAAAGCGGAGACATGCTCCGCTTTTCTTACCGTTGAAAAAGTTAAATTTCGAATTTAATACCCTGCGCCAGCGGCAATGTTTTACCAAAGTTGATGGTATTGGTCTGCCGGCGCATATAGGCTTTCCAGGCGTCGGAACCCGATTCGCGTCCGCCTCCCGTTTCTTTCTCTCCGCCAAAGGCGCCGCCGATTTCCGCACCGGAAGTACCGACATTGACGTTGGCAATACCGCAATCACTACCCCAGGGCGAAAGGAAGGTCTCCGCCTCGCGCATGTTGGTGGTAAAGATGGAAGAAGAGAGCCCCTGCACCACGCCGTTATGCAGCTTTATGGCCTCCTCAATATCGCCGCTGTACTTTATCAGATAAAGAACGGGAGCAAAGGTTTCTTCCTGAACGATTTCGAAATGGTTTTCCGCTTCGATAATGGCCGGACGCACGTAAAGGCCGTTTTCATAGCCTTCGCCTTCCAGCACTTCGCCGCCGAACAGCACCGTGCCGCCTTCCCTTTTGGCCTGCTGTATGGCCGCCTGCATATCTTCCACGGCATATTTATCGATCAGCGGTCCGACATGATTGTTTTCATCCAGAGGGTTGCCGATTTTCAGATGGGAATAGGCTTTGATCAGCGATTCCTTAACCCTATCGTAGATCGACTCATGCACAATCACCCGGCGGGTGGAGGTGCAGCGCTGGCCGCAGGTGCCCACGGCGCCGAAAACGATGGTCGGGATGGCCATTTGCAGATCGGCGTCCGGGGTAAGGATAACGGCGTTGTTACCACCCAGTTCCAGAATGAACTTGCCCAGACGGCCGGCAATGACCTGCGCGGCGCGCTTGCCCACCTTGGTGGAGCCGGTCAGGCTGATCAACGGCACACGCTTGTCTTCCAGCATGCGCTGACCGATGGTGGAGCCCTTGCCCACGATCAGGTTAAAAACCCCTTCGGGAACATCGTTTTCCTTTAAAACACCGGCAATGATATTCTGGCAGGCCACCGCGGTAAGCGGCACCTTGGAGGCCGGCTTCCAGACATTGACGTCACCGCATACCGAAGCGATCATGGCATTCCAGGCCCACACCGCCACGGGAAAGTTAAAGGCCGTAATTATGCCCACCGTGCCCAGGGGATGGTATTGATCATACATGCGGTGATGGGGGCGTTCCGACTGCATGGTAAAGCCGTACAACTGGCGGGATTGCCCCACGGCAAAGTCGCAGATATCGATCATCTCCTGTACCTCGCCCCAGCCTTCCTGAAGAGACTTTCCCATCTCAAAGGAAACCAGCCGGCCCAGCGGGTCTTTGTATTCACGCAGCTTCAGTCCGATCTGACGGACAATTTCCCCCCGTTGCGGAGCGGGAATCTGGCGCCACTTAATAAAGGCTTCCTGGGCCTTGCCCATCAGATGTTCATAATCTTTTTCCGAGGCCTGATAAACGGAAGCGATATATTCACCTGTCGCCGGCGAATAGATTTTCAATTCACCCTGATCGGTGGTTTGCTGCCATTCCAGACCGGTGGAACAGCCGTAATTCTTATCTTTGATGCCCAGTTCTTTCAAAAAGTCCATGGTATTCTCCTGTTTTTCGGGATAAATGCGATTTATTTTCAGCCCCTAAGTTAACAAAATGTGCATAGCAATAAAACAGAAAAGCGCTTTGTTTTAAGCAGTTAAAAAAATGAAGGTTAATAAATTGTGGATTTAAATTCAGCTTTCGGCTGATTGCAGAATCACATCATGATTGCAGAAGGGGCATCTCTCGCCATTTTGGAAGGAGCTATGGAGGACATTTCCACAGTGTGTGCAACGCAGACCGCCATCAAAGGCACCCAGTTTTTTCAGAGCCTGCGCGGCCGCTTCGCGCACAAAGGGTCGCTTGTCTCTAAGAACATACTCCAGCGGTTGCCGGGCCCGGGTATCGCCGATTTCGCCAAGGATGCCCGCGATAGCCTTAAAGGTATCCTTTTTACCCGCCAGCATATGGTTTATTAAAGGCTCCACCGCAGGCCGGCCCAGCTTAATCAGGGCCTCCGCCGCCGCATCGCGTACATTCCAATATTTGTCATCCAGAAGCTTTATCAATGAGTCAACCGCTTTTTTATCACCCAGCTTACCCAGTTGCCGGGCCGCTTCCATCCTATTCCAGGACTCCGGGTCATCCAGCACATCTATCAATGGCTGAACGGCATGTTCTCCTATTTCCGCCCCTTTTTCCCAGGCTTGCTTGGCAATCCAATAGGCGGCGCTTCTTTCATCCTGCCCCGGTTTCCATTCCAAAATATCCAAAACCTTTACAACCGCCTTGCGGATATTGATGTCCTCATGCTGCAAAAGATGCACCAGGGCATCGATAGCTTCATTGCCCATTTCCTTAAGGGCCAGTTCGGCATATTTATTTTTCTTCCGCCCAATCATCTGGTTCAGAATGGCGGGAATAGCCACTTTGCCTATCCGGGCCAGGGCATTGGAAGCAGCCAGACAAACTTCTTCCTCGGGATCGCTAAGGGACGTGATCAGGCTGTTAATGGCGCGACGATCTCCCAACTGGCCCAGGGAGGTACACGTTGCCTTGCGGATGGCGCTGTTTTGCGAACTGAGCAATAGCAGCAAGGCGGGCACGGCCCGGGTATCCCGGAAAATACCCAGGGCATAAGCGGCATTACGTTTAACAACGGGATTCTGACTATCCAGCAATAAAACAATATCATCAAAATAGTTATCCGCCTGCATCCTCATGGCTGCCACCAGTTCACGGATCACCCTTTGGGAACGATCCTCCAGCATTGCCAGAAAAAGATCCTTTTTACGCGGATCATTCAGAAGACTTAAATGTTTTATGGCGTCCGTGCGCACGGAGGCGTCTTCATCCTTCAGGGCCATAATCAGCGGATTGACGCACTCCTGTTTATTTATGAGCCCCAGGGAGGCCACGGCGGAACGACGCACACGCACATCGGGGTCCCTGAGGCAGCGCATCAGGGGCTCCACCGCCCGTATATCATCCAGTTTTCCCAGGGCGGCGGCGGCATGCAGACGGTTCTGGCTGTTTTTATCCTTCAGGGCAACCACAAGGGCCTCCAGCCCCGATGATCCGATACGTCCCATGGCTTCCAGGGCGGCATTCCGAATCCGTTCGTTCCGGTCCTCCAGAACGGTACTCAGGGGGCGGATGGCCACCGGCCCCATGGCCACAACATAGTTCCACTCCTGGCGCGCGATATGATACCAAACGCCGCGCTCATCCTGCGCCGGCGCCCAGTTTGACTTTTCCAGTCCCCGGGCCGCCATCTGGCGGATGCGCCAATCGGAATCGTCAAGATAATTAAAGTAAAAACTCCAGCAGCGCTTGTCACCTATATATGCCAGCAGATTCAGATAGGTCAGCAAATCACTATCGGGAGACCTGGCGGTTTCCAGTAATTTCGGGACAGCCAGGCTTCCCAGCTTAACTAAAAAACCGGCCGCGTTCTGGCGCACCTCATACTCCGGATCGTTGAGCAGATCCAACAGGATATCCACGGCTTCCTGATCTTTCTTTTCATAAATAATCCGTACCAGAAGCACGCGATGCGGCGTTGAGTGATTCGCAATCAGTTCTTTAATAATTTTAAAGGCCGGGCTGCCCATTTGAACAATGGCCTCAACAACCAGCTTTTGCTGTTTTTCATCACCATCCTTTAACATATCGAGCAGATCGTAAATGGAATCGCTGCCTATCGCCACCAAAGCGTCCAGGGCCGCCCGCCGGACGTTTTCATTCTTTTCGCGCATGGCAAAAAGCAGGGGCTTAATGGCCCGGTTATGTCCTATCTGCCCCAGGGCCCGCGCCGCGGCGATCTGCAGATCGTAATTCCAGTCAGTGAGGGCTATAATCAGAGCATCCACCGCTTCACGGGCGTGTAGCGTTCCAAGGACTCCGGCAGCCTCAATTTGAATTTTGCTGGATTTATAGCTCAGCGCCTTGATCAGTCCCTGTATATTACGCTTTTCCTTTAAACGTTCGATGTTCGGTTCAAATAATGCCATAGAATTCCCATATTTTAAAACTATATCGGCACTATCATATGGAAAAGTACTTTTATTGGAATAATGTAAAAAGGATTACCAGAAAAAGGGGGATACCGGCCAAAAGCATCATCTTAGGATGGGAGGCTACAACAGAAACCATTCCCGCAAATTGGTCCGGGCGTGGCTCAGGTCGGCCGGCAATTCGCATTCAAAACGCACCCGTTGTCCGCTACCCGGATGGATAAACTCCAGCCTGGAGGCATGAAGGAACTGACGGTTAAGATTCTTAAGAAGATGGTGACCCCGCCTGCGCAAATTATCGGGCAGGCGCATTAGTTGTTTTTCCCGGCCGTTATATTCCGGGTCTCCCACCAGCGGGTGGTGTATGGAGGCCATATGTACGCGGATTTGATGGGTGCGCCCCGTATCCAGGCGCAGTTCCAGCAGGCTAAAAAAATGAAATTCTTCCAAAACGCGCCAATGGGTGATGGCTTCTTTGCCTGTGGATGCGGTAACCTTCATTTTAGTGGGGTCCTTACGGCTACGATTGATAAAGGTATGTACCGTTCCCGCGTTCTCCTTGGGTATGCCCCAGGCCAGGGCAGTGTAGGTACGGTGTATCTCACGGGTATCGAATTGCTGTTGTATAAAACGATGGGCGGCGTCGGTTTTGGCCACTACCAGAAGGCCGGATGTATTTTTATCCAGACGGTGAACAATACCGGGACGGTCGCTTTCTCCCAGAAAAGCCAGATTTTGGGTATGATGCAACAGAGCGTTCACCAGCGTGTCGTTTTCCGTGCCGTTTCCCGGATGCACCGTCATGCCGGCGGGTTTGTTTACAACCAGAAGCGCGTCATCCTCATGAATTATCTCCAAAGGGATATCGACGGCTTCCAGAGAGCGTTTTTCCGATGGAATGTCCACGCTTACGCGGTCGCCGCTTTTTAGCACATAGCCCGGCTTTTCCCGGCGTCCGTTTACCAGAATGTGTCCGGCGTGAATGTGACGGGTAAAATAGGAGCGGGTCTTTCCGGGAGTTACGCCCGTAAGGAACTTATCCAGCCGGAGGCCCTCGTTTTCCCCTTCGATGGAAAAGTTAAGATTCCGCATGCCTGGAGGCATTTGGGGATGAGGGAGAGGTTTCATCCTTTTGGGAAAGGGGATCGCCGTGAAACAGTATATAGGCGAAAATAATAATCATACCGCCGCTGACAGCCATGTCGGCCACGTTAAAGACCGGCCACCTCGTTTGATTGTAACCGGCAAAGTTTAGGCCTAAGATGCTAAAGGCGGGTATATGAATATCCCAAAATTCAAAGTCGAGAAAATCAACCACGCTGCCGCGGATAAAGCGGTCGGAGAGATTGCCTATGGCCCCGGCGGCGATCATGGTAATGGCCAGTTGCAGGGGCATGGCCTCGTTGCGCAGCTTATACATGTAATAAAAAACAAGCGCGGCGGCCACAAGGGACAAGCCCAGAAAAAGCATGGTATTATCTACCGTAATACCAAAGGCCATTCCCGGGTTTTCCACATAGGTCAACTGGAAAAAGCTACCGATAATTTTAACCGGTACGCCCATATCCAGTGAGGTGCGCGCTATGTACTTGGTTATCTGATCCAGTAGCAACAGTATAAATATGATCAGCGACGACTGCCGCCAGCTTAAATGCCTATCCATATATCAGGACTTTTTCTCGGCCAGCTTTGCTTCCACGCTTATGGTCGTGGTTGGCACCGCCTTAAGGCGCTCGCGGGAAATAAGCTTTCCGGTTTCACGACAGATGCCATAGGTACCGTTCTCGATACGCTCCAGAGCTTCATCGATCTGTTTCAGGTATTTTTCATCACGCGCGGCAAACATAAAGGCTTTCTCACGCTCCATGGCGTCCGTACCCTGATCGGCCATGTGAAAGGAATATGAGGAATGATCACCCGAGGCATCCCGCGTGGTGGTATCCAGCACGGTTGAACG
>JALXBH010000006.1 GCA_026991535.1 Calditrichia bacterium
CGTGGCGAAAAAGCGGTAGCGGTAGCTGGTGGCCGGGGTCAGCAGGCTGTCGTAAATCACCGTATCCGCCACATCGAGTCGGTTGTTAAAAAGAATTGTGTCGTCTCGTTGCAGGGTATACACAGCGTCGCTTTTCAAACCCTGCACATGCAGGCTAAGCCAGGCCTCGGTCACGCCCGCTTCGGCTTCCAGTTGCAGGCTGTGGTTTTCAAAGGGGTCGTCCATGCAGCCCCATAACAGGGCCAGGGACAGGAGAAGGAAAAGTGTTTTGTTCATGGCAGCTCCTTTTTTATTACCCGCCGGAGGGGGGCGGGCAAATGACAAATGACCCGACGAAGCCGGGCAGGCAAATGAATTATGACAAATGACAAATGACAAATGACCCGACGAAGCCGGGCAGGCAAATGACCCGCCGGAGGCAGCTTGCCCGCCTCAGGCGGGAGTAAACAAATAGGTCATCGGCGGATTCGCCAAAGGCCGTTATTTTGTATTTGCCCTTATTTTGTATTTTGTATTTTGTATTTTGTATTAACCCTTTCGGGCGCCGTTAAGGTAAGTCCGTTTGGCGGGTATCTTCCGTGAAGCTGTGGCAATATACTAAAAAAAAAAAAACGGTTAGCAAACTTTTTTTTGTTATTATTATCGTAGTGTAATAACTACACAAGTCCTTGCCACTATAGCCTTCATCGCCCATCTTAGTTTGTTCGCCATATAAACTAAGGTACGTTACTTTATTTGATAAAATATCTATACCCGACCCAGGACCGCACCCCTTCTCTTCGCAAGAGAAGGGGCCGGGGGATGAGTTCCCAACCCGGGCCGGACACCAATGGACAACGGTAAAACTTCCCGCACCGAAGATGCCTCTCTTCGTTCGGCATGACACATTCCGGGCCATCCGTCATTCCGGGAAGCTCAGCGACGAGAAATCTGATACTCCCTTATCCATCAGGGGCATCAAAAGCGCCTAATGCCTTTGTTAGCAAAAGAAAAAACAGGGCTGTTCAAAAACCTTATTCTTCTCTTTCAACCTTAGTAGAAAAACCTACCCAAAATCAAACAACCTTATTATTGAATATGTGCCTAAAATGATGGTTCTACAAGGAAGACGGCTGTAAGCAATGGTTTCGCCGGGATGTCCGGCAAGGACAATCCGTTGAAACGGATTGGGGGGCATTTCGTGTCCCTTTCACCCACCCGGATGAATCCGGGGGTTAAGGCCATTGCCCTCCCCTGCCCCCTCCCCAAAGCCCGGAGAGGGGCCGGAGGTGGGGCTAAGACACCGTTTATCAGAGAGCCCCTCTGCTTTTTCACCCTTTTTCTGTCCTGTGATCCTTTTTTTATAATCTTGAGCTGACTATGGAACGAGCATGTTATATACTAAGCCTGTAAAAAGCATGGATGACTATGTCTGTTAAAAATTTACGCATAATTTCCCTCACGCTGCTTCTGGCCGGTTTGATCGGTTATATATGGATGTACCGGCAAACCGAGCAGGCCTTTATCCAAAAACAGCTGGTCCTGCAGACCATTCACAAAAATTACCTGAACAATATCCTCGAACACCTGCAGCAGGAGATAGATGACTTTACCCAAATGGAGAAGCAGCTTACCGATCCGGCCACCGGCTCGCTAAAAAACGACCTGCTTCCCTCGGGACTGAAAGGGCGGCCCTCCCGGGCCATAGAAGGCGCCCTGATCCTGGATGACAATCTGGACGTGCTTTATGAGCGCGGCCCCAGGCTGTTTACGGACAGCCTGGGCTTTTGCCTGCTTACCGACGCCAGCTCGGAAGGGGTTTACACCTGCCCTATCTATAAAAACACGGTTCTTTACAGCTATCTGAAACGGGAGATCAATCATAAAATCTACAACATTATCTTTTACCGGGCGGTAAATGACAGCCTCGCACGGGAGATGGAAGCCCTGACCGGCATCCCGGTGGGCTTTATGGGCGTCAATGATCCGGCCCCGCAACGGGAGGGTTACGAAATAAAGGAGCTGCTGTTGACCGACGTCAACAATCAACCTCTGATTAAGCTGGCCTCATATTTCCCCACGCGGGAAAGCCACCATTTGCAGAGGTTGCAGATAGTCGTGCTGCTCATTTTGGTTATGCAGGGATTGGCATTGTGGGCCACCGACAATTTGGGGGAAACCGCCGGGCTGGCCGCGCGCCTGAAAGAGAAAAACGATAAGATTCAAAAAATTTCACGGCAAAGGGAAACGTTGGTGCGCGTTCTCAGCCACGATCTGAAGAACTATCTGACGCGTATATTGGGACAAACCGAACTGGCCCTGATGGAAACGGACCTTAGCGCGTCCCTGACTAAAAGGCTAAAAAAGATTCGTGAATCCGTAGACAGACAAACGGAGTTGATAAGCAATGTCAGCCGCCAGGTGGCCCTGGAAAGCGGCAAACTGCAGCTGGATATCCGTGAAGTTAAAATAGAGGCCCTGCTGCAAGAGGTGCGGGATATCTTTGCCGAACGGCTTGAGCAAAAAAAACTCTCCCTGGAGATTGACAACGGGCTTAACGGTCATCATCTGTTGGTAGACCCGCTGAGCTTCAATCAGAATGTTCTCGGCAACCTGATCAGCAATGCCATAAAATTTTCTTTTCCCGGAGAATCCATTCAAATCCGCTCCCGGGTGGAAAGTGAAAAATTTGTGCGCATTGAAATCGAAGATCACGGCATGGGCATTCCCGAAGAACTGCGGCGGAACATCTGGGATGAAAATAAACGCACCCACCGCCCCGGCACCTCGGGCGAGGAAGGAACGGGCTTTGGCATGCCGCTGGCCAAAAAATTCACCGAGGCCCAGGGCGGCTCCATCCACATTGAAAGCGAAAGCATCGATGAGAACACGGAGCGCCACGGTACGCGGGTTATTCTAAAAATCCCTTATAACTAAACCTGTTACCCGTTGTCCCCCAGACAGGTGCCCACCTTACGGGCCGCGTCCAGCCAGGGATGATCCAGGGGAATATATTTCCTTTGCCCGGCGACCTCTTCCAGCGCCACCACTTCCGTGCTTTCGCCGCGAATGGCCACCATTTTGCCAAAGTTTTTTTCTTTTATATAACGGGCGCAGGCCGTACCCAGGTGTGAGGCCAGCACCCGGTCGCGGGCACTGGGGGTGCCGCCCCGTTGCAGATGCCCCAAAATGGTCACACGTGATTCCAGGCGGGTCAGTTTTTCCAGTTCCTGGGCCAGTTTCAGGGTGCCTGATTCAAGACAAGCCTCGCTTTGCTTTTTCCGCCCTTCCTTTTTCTCGGCGGATTCCAAATCCTTTTTATTGATCGCCCCCTCGGCCACGGCTACAATGCTAAAACTTTTGCCGCTGCGGCTGCGTTGCATAATGGCCTCGGCGATGGTTTCCACATCATAGGGGATCTCCGGCACGAGGATCACATCCGCGCCGCCGGCCAAACCGGCGCCCAGGGCCAGCCAGCCCACCTTATGCCCCATGATCTCCACCACAATGATGCGATGGTGGCTGTGCGCCGTGGTGTGCAGACGGTCGATGGCGTTGGTGGCAATGCCCAGGGCGGTGTCAAAACCGAAGGTAACGTCCGTTTTAACCACATCGTTGTCGATGGTTTTGGGCAGGGTGATCACATTCATGCCCTTTTCCGCCAGCTTAAGGGCGTTCTTTTGCGTACCTCCCCCGCCGATGCATACCAGGGCGTCCAGGTGATGTTTTTGATAGTTATGATAAATCATGTCCGTCATATCCTGCACCTTATCGCCGATAGGCATGCGATGGGGCTTATCGCGGCTGGTGCCGAGTATGGTGCCGCCCAGGGAAAGAATGCCCGAAAGGGTACGGTTATCCAGCCGCATGATACGGTTTTCCATCAGACCGCGAAAACCGTCGCGGAAACCGATCACTTCCATATCATATTCATACAAGGCCGCCTTACCCAATCCGCGGATGGCCGCGTTTAATCCCGGTGTATCTCCGCCGGATGTCAAAATTCCTATCGCTTTTGGCATAAAAATCCCTCTGTGTTATAGTTTTAGCTTTAGCCCGCGCAAGTTACTTTGTCGGAATTATCCATACAAATCATAATGAAAGGGAACTTTTTTGTTTTACGTCACTATGAAAAGAGTCACTAAAATTGCGTTGCGCCTGTAAATCTCAGTATATTCACCAGTCCCGGGCCTGAATCGCTTTACGGATCGAGCCCTCATCATTAAAAAAGATTGGACTTTAGATGCGTTTATTTTTTCTATTGGCCCTTTTCACCGGCCTGAGCTACTCCCAGGTTGTACAAACAGACCCGCCCTATGCCGGCGCCGACGACACCTTTAAGGTCATTTTTGACGCCAGCCAGGGCGACGCCGGACTCAAGGGTTACAACGGTGATGACGTTTACGCCCATACCGGCGTAACCATCGAGGGCGAAGGGACATGGCAATATGTCATCGCCGACTGGAATGTTAACCTGAGCAAGGCCAAGCTGAGTAAAATAGGCACTGATCTGTGGGAACTGAATATCGGCAATCCCTATGCTTATTACGGCGTGCCCCAGTCTAAAAAAATCACCCAGCTCAGTTTCGTCTTTCGTAACAGCGACGGTTCCAAAACCGGCCGGGATAACGGCGGCGCCGATATTTTTCTGGACATGGCGGAAGGCAATATCAGCGTTAGTTTTATCGCCCCGCGCGCCGATAACACGTTTGGCGATCCCCGCCGCTCCCCCGCTTTTACCGAAGGCGGAACACCCTATACGGTGCAAAGCACGGCCTTTACCAAAGCGGACGGTCTGGCCCGGCAGGTTCTTTACTTAAATGATCAGGCCGTTGACTCCACCTCCCGTGATACCCTCAGCTACACCTTTACCCCCACGGAAGGGATGGCTGTTTTTACCGTAATCGGCACCGACAGCAGCGGCGCTAAAGATACCGCCCGTACCGCCCTGATGGTTAACGCTCCCGTGGAAAACAGCGCCCGCCCCCAGGGAACTATTGACGGTATAAATTACAAGGACGCCACTACCGCCATTCTATCCCTGCTGGCCCCCGGAAAAAAGCATGTCTATCTTCTGGGCGATTTTAACGACTGGATGGTTGACGAGGCTTATGCCCTGAAAAAGGACAGCGTGGACGCGTTGCACGTGCACTGGTGGCTGGAGGTTGCCAACCTCTCCCCGGGAACGGAATACGCCTTCCAGTATCTGGTGGATGGCGAGATACGTATCGCCGACCCTTATACGGATAAAATCCTCGACCCGTGGAACGACTCTTATATTCCCGAATCGGTTTACCCCAATTTAAAGCCCTATCCCACCGGAAAAACGGAACAGGCCGTGGCCGTGCTGCAAACGGCACAAACCGCCTATATCTGGAACGACGCCGGATATCAACCACCGCCAAAGGAAGAACTGGTCGTGTATGAACTACTGGTGCGCGATTTTGTGGCCGATCACCGTTTTAAAACCGTTATCGACTCGCTCGACTATTTGCAGAATATGGGCATCAACGCCATCCATGTTATGCCCTTCAGTGAGTTTGAAGGCAATGAAAGCTGGGGCTACAACCCCTCCTTTTATTTTGCTGTGGATAAATATTACGGCACCAAAAATGATTTCAAGGCTTTTGTCGATTCCTGCCATGCCCGCGGCATCGCCGTTATTCAGGATATTGTGCTTAACCACTCCTTCGGTCAGTCGCCCATGGTGCGCCTTTACGCGGACGGTACCTACGGCCCCCCTTCCGAAGATAATCCCTGGTTTAACGTTACCGCCCGCCACCCTTTTAATGTGGGCTACGATTTTAATCATGAAAGTATTTTAACCCAGGAACTGGTGGATCGCGTTCTCGACTACTGGATGAGCGAATACCATGTGGACGGCTTTCGCTTTGATCTTTCCAAGGGTTTCACCCAAAAATATACCGGTGACGATGTGGCCGCCTGGAGCGCCTTTGACGGCAGTCGCATCGCCCTGTTGCGGCGCATGGCCAACAAGATGTGGGAAAAGCATCCCGATGCCTATGTGATTCTGGAGCATTTCGCCGATAACAGCGAGGAAACCATCCTGGCCGGTGACGGCATGTTGCTGTGGGGTAATTTAAATTACAGCTACAACGAAGCTACCATGGGCTACTCCTCCGATTTAAGCTGGGGATATTACAAGGAACGGGGCTGGAGCAAGGCGGGCTTGATGACCTACATGGAAAGCCACGACGAAGAGCGCCTGATGTATAAAAACCTGCAATATGGCAACAGCTACAACGGTTATGACATCACGGAGCTGGCTACGGCCCTGGACCGCGTGAAGCTGGCCGCGGCCTTCTTTTTAACCCTGCCCGGCCCCAAAATGATCTGGCAGTTCGGCGAGTTGGGCTACGATTACAGCATCGACTATAACGGGCGCACCGGCAACAAGCCGGTACGCTGGGACTATCTTTACCAGCCGGAGCGCCAAAAGCTGTATAAAACCTTTGCCGCGCTGTTAAAACTGCGCAACAATCATCATGCCTTCCGTTCCCCCGGCGCCAACGTGGAGTATGCCCTGGCCAGTACCCGTAAACGCATCACCATAAAAAACTGGGACCTGAACGCCTCGATCATCGGCAACTTCGGCGTGCGGGACGGCAGCATCGATCCAAAATTTAAAAACAGCGGTATCTGGTACGACTACTTTACCGGCGACAGCATACAGGTGGATGATCCCAATGCGCCCATTTCCCTCAAGCCCGGCGAGTTTCACATCTATACGGACAAAAAACTGGAAACGCCGGAGGCGGGACTGACGCCGACAAAACTGGAACGTCTTTCCGGCCCGCGGCCGGAGCGCTTTGAACTGGAACAGAACTACCCCAACCCCTTTAACCCGGCCACCACCATCCGTTACCGCCTGCCCCTTGCCGGACAGGTAACCATCACTCTGTACGACCAGACCGGCCGCCTGGTGAAAACCCTGGTTGATCATTTTCAGCTAAGCGGCGTATATGCCCTAAAAGTCGATATGAGCGGGCTAAGCAGCGGCGTCTATTATTACCGGATAAAAAGCGGGCAACAGATTGCCACCCGCAAGATGGTGTTGCTGCGGTAAACGGGAATGATTCTGCCGCAAAGGACGTTTTCAGGAAAAAGGGAGGAAATATGGCCCCGTTAAAACGTCCCCGTCATCCCATGCCGGATGACGTCGAAAAAGCCCTGCGCAAACATGGTCTGGAAAAGGCCTATTATCAACGGCCGGCCTATCAGCAGAATGATTATATCGGCTGGATTACAAGGGCTAAAAGAGAAGAGACCCGGCAAAAACGGCTGCAACAGATGCTGGATGAACTGGCCGCCGGAGACAGATACATGAAAATGGCCTATAATGTCGGCCGCCAATGAGGAAATGTTTTCCAACCGGGGAAAAATACCATGAAGAAAAAAACAATCGCCGTCTTTTTTATCTGCGGGCTAATACTTAGCCGGTGTTCGGAAAAATCCACCCTGGAAACGGACGCCACGCTGGAACCAACCTTCAGCAGTATTAACAGCCAGGTTTTTCAAAGAAACTGCGCCTTGTCCGGATGCCATGGCGGCGGCAGCGCCAACGCCGGTCTGAGTCTGGAAGAGGGCGTTGCCTACCAAAATCTGGTCAATGTTAACGCCACCCAAAATCCCTCCCTGAAACGGGTTCAACCGGGCAACAGCGGACTAAGCTATATCATGTTCAAGCTTAACGGAGAGGGCACCACCTTTATGCCCCCTTCCGGCAAGCTGCCGGCCGACACCCGTAACATCATCAAACAATGGATCGATAACGGCGCCGCCGATGATTGATGCTTGATTCCTAAACAGGGGCTATGTACTTTTCGTCATTTAACCGGGAGAAACCATGCCCCTGATAAGCAATGACGCCGTTGTATTCGGTATTCTGATCAGCATTTTAGCGCTTATCTTTCATACTTCATCCTTAACAACGCCTTTCTGGAAAAAGTTTTATACCTTTTTGCCATCGGTGTTGCTGGCCTATTTTATTCCCTCGCTGCTGAACACCTTCGGTATTGTCTCCGGAGCGGAATCCCGGCTTTACTATGTGGCCTCGCGCTATCTGCTGCCGGCCAGCCTGGTTCTGTTCACCCTGAGCATCGACATGAAGTCCATCCTGCACCTTGGCCCGAAGGCCCTGATCATGTTCCTTACGGGATCGGCGGGTATCATCATCGGCGGGCCGCTGGCCATTTTACTGATATCGTTTTTTGCTCCGGATGTGGTGGGCGGCCACGGGCCGGACGCCGTCTGGCGGGGACTGACCACCATCGCCGGCAGTTGGATCGGCGGGGGCGCCAACCAGACCGCCATGAAGGAAGTGTTTAACGTCAGCGACAACCTTTTTACCGCCGTATTGCCTGTGGATATTGTATTTTCCAATTTATGGCTGGCGATTTTATTGTTTGGCGCCGGGCGGCATGAAAAAATTGACAAATGGCTGCAGGCCGACAGCAGCGCCATCAACGAAGTGCGCGACAAGGTGGAAAACTTTAAAAAACAGGTGGCCCATGTACCCAGGCTGGCGGAAGTCACCATCATCATGGCCCTGGGATTTGGCGCCACCGGGCTGGCCCACCTCATCGGTGACAGCCTGGCGCCGTGGATTGCCGAAAATTACCCCGCGCTGGCCAGGTACAGCCTGACCTCCAGCTTTTTCTGGATCGTGGTTATCGCCACCACCATCGGACTGGGGCTTTCCTTCACCCGTGCGCGCAATATGGAAGGGGCGGGGGCTTCGACCATGGGCAGTCTGTTTTTATACATTCTGGTGGCCACCATCGGCATGAAGATGGACATCACCGCCATCGCCGATACACCGGGACTGTTTGTGATCGGTCTGGTCTGGATATCCTTCCATGCCCTGTTGCTGATCGCCGTCGGTAAATGGATCAAGGCGCCCTTCTTCTTTTTGGCCGTGGGCAGCCAGGCCAATGTGGGCGGCGCCGCCTCGGCCCCCATCGTCGCCTCCGCTTTTCATCCGGCGCTGGCCCCGGTAGGAGTACTGCTGGCGGTACTGGGCTATGCCCTGGGAACTTACGGCGCTTACATCTGCGGTTTGCTGATGCAGGCCGTGGCACCTTAAAAGGGGATAATTTTATGTTGGACTCTGTTTTACAGGATACGGGACAACTGCTGTCATCGGAAAAGGGGTTGCTGGGTTTTATGGCTTTGGTGGCCGTGGCCCTGCTGATATATTTTATAAGCCGGCGCCTGTTGCTGCGCCTGTTCAGCTCCCTGGTTAAGCGGACGCGCATTAAGTTTGACGACTTTTTGTTTGAACACCGTGTGTTCGAACGGATTTTTCCGCTTATTCCCGTGCTGATCATCAGCGCCGGGCGGGCCCTGTGGCCCAACCGGGCCGAAGCGATTCAACTGATCGCCAACATCTTAATCGTGATCATCCTCAGCAGAACGCTGACCGCCTTTATGCGCAGTCTGTCCGACTACTACGCCACCTTGCCCGCCGCCAAAACACACCCCATAAAGGGTTATGTGCAGGTGGTCAATCTGGTCATATACATCCTGGCCGTGCTGGTGGCCATCGGCCTGCTGACCGGTCGCTCCCCCTGGGAACTGATCGCCGGTTTGGGCGCCCTGACCGCCGTCTTGCTGCTTATCTTCCGCAATACCATTTTGGGCCTGGTGGCCAGCGTACAAATTGCCGGCAATGACATGATCCATGTCGGCGACTGGGTGGAGATGCCTAAATTCGGCGCCGACGGCGATGTGATCGACATAGCGCTGCATACGGTTCAGGTGCAAAACTGGGATAAAACCATCAGCTACATCCCCACCTATAAACTGATCGAGGAGAGCTTTAAAAACTGGCGCGGCATGGCCGACAGCGGCGCCCGGCGCATAAAACGCTCCCTGGTCATCGACATGAACAGTATCGCCTTTGTGACCCCGGAGCAGTTGGAGCGTTTCAGGGATATCCATCTTCTGCAAGATTATATCCGCGAAAAAGAGCGGGAAATCGAAGCCTGGAACGCCCGCGAAAGAGAGGCCGGACGACATCCCCTGAACCAGCGCCGCATGACCAATGTGGGTACTTTCCGCATCTATGCCGAGCGTTATGTAAGCACCCGGGCCGATATCCGCAGCGACCTGACCTGCATGGTGCGCCAGCTCACGCCGACGCCCGACGGTCTGCCACTGGAAGTGTACGCCTTTACCTCCACGGTGGAATGGATACGTTACGAACACATCCAGGCCGACATTTTTGACCATCTGTTGTCCATTGCCGGGGCCTTTGATCTGTGTATTTTCCAACATCCCGCCGGCGCGGATTTCAGACAAATTACCCGGGGATAATCCCCGTTTTTCCGTCATAGGCTTCCGTTAAAAAAGAGACCTCGCGGTAAATATTCCGCTTAAATTACCGAAAGCTAAGGTTAAGGAGCACATTTATAAAAAAATTATGCGAAACCGTCTGATCTCTTTTAAGGATATGGCCTTAAACCTGGGACTCATCCTGTTCAATCTGGCCCTAACGGCACTGGGGCAATTTTTTACTTTCAGGGAATTCGGCCAGATTGCTATTTGGCTGCCTTTGGGCCTGTTGTTTTCCGCTTATCTTTTTTACGGCCGGCGCATACGCATATCCCTCATCCTGGCTCCGCTTACTTCCGTTCTGCTGTTTTCCTGGCTAAAGGGAGAAACAGCCTGGGCGGCGGCCGTTTCCAGTGCCATTATTTCACCCATAGCCGTTTTATCCGGCGACTACCTGTTTAGACAATATATAAAGCGTTTTGATTTTTATAAAAATGTCCTCCTTACTTTTCGCTTTATAAGCAGTATGTTTGCCATCTCGGCCCTCTCCGCCACCCTGGGGGTGCTCAGCCGGTTGCTCTTTTACAACTTTTCCCCGGAAATCGGGACCATCATTTTTTTCAAATGGCTTTTTGGCGACCTGTTGGGTCTGCTTTTTATAACGCCTCTCATTTTCAGTATCTATCACAATCATAAAATTGACTATAGCCTGGGCGGTTTTCTGGAGCTAAGCTCCCTGTTTACACTCCTTTCTGTTTTTGTTTCGCTTCTCTTTGGAGAAACCCTGCGTAGCGAGCTTTTCAGTTCACTGCCTTTTTTGGTCATCCCCCTGCTGATGTGGATCGCCTTCCGTTTTACGGAAAGAGAGGCGGTAATGGCCGCCGCGCTAATCGCCATCCTGGCCACCTGGAGCGGCACTCACGGTTTTGGCCCTTTCGCTTCCTCCAACACCGATTTCGCACTTATCGTCCTGCAACTATACCTCTCCGTGGTTACGGTGGTGGCCCTGGTAACCACGGCCGCCGTTCAGGAAAGGCGCCATGTTCAGGAACAGATGCGCGAAGTGAGCGAAAGCCTGGAAAAAAGGGTGGCCAAACGCACCTCGGAGCTGGCCACGCTGAACAAGGAGCTGCTCATAGAGGTTAATAACCGTAAGAAAATTGAAAAAGCCCTCAAGGAAAACGAAGACAGGCTCAGCTTCATTCTCGACAATGTAACCGACGCTATTTTCACTTTAAATGACAAGGGCCGTTTTGTCTTTATGTCGCCTTCCGTACATACGCTTTTTGCCCTGAAAAGAAAAGAGATCGAGCAAGGCTCATTTATCGATTGCCTTTCCGCGGAATTTCAGGAGAGCGTCCAAAAATCCCTGGATAAGGTCATCCGGGGAAAAGAAGAAATTGCCCGTCTGGAGTACTCCGTGCCCGGTGAAAACAACACCTTATATTGGCATGCCACCACGCTGACACGGGAAATCAATCAGCAGGGAACAATTGTTCTTATCGGTGTGGCTAAGGATATTACCCAGCAAAAACAGGCGGAGGAAGAGCGTCAAAAGCTGGAGGAGCAAATCCGCAATGCCGCAAAACTGGAAAGCCTGGGAGTGCTGGCCGGAGGGATCGCCCATGATTTCAACAATCTGCTTACGGCCATTATGGGCAATTGCGGGCTGGCCAAAATGCAGGTTCCCCAAACGTCGCGGACAAGCAGTCACCTGATAAAAATAGAAAAAGCCTCGCTAAAGGCGGCGGAACTCTGTCAGCAGCTTCTGGCTTATTCGGGAAAGGGCAAGTTTGTCGTTCAGGCTATTAATCTTAATGACGTAATCCGCGAAATGATGCACCTGCTTAATGTTTCCATCTCAAAAAAGGTCAGCATTCATCTGCAATTCAACGAGTCCCTGCCCTACATCAAGGCGGACGTAGCCCAGATGCAGCAGGTGATTATGAATGTGATCACCAACGCTTCCGAAGCTATTGGCGACCAAACGGGGTCTATTGTGGTAAAAACGGATGTGATCGATCTGGACAGGGAGGGCCTTTCCGCTTATTACATGGGGGAACTGTTGGACGAGGGTCGCTACATCCTGATAGAAGTAACCGACAGTGGCAGCGGGATGGATGAAGAGACCATGGAGAAAATATTCGATCCCTTTTTTACAACCAAGTTCACCGGACGGGGCCTGGGCCTGGCGGCGGTGCTGGGCATACTGCGTTCCCATGAGGCCTCGGTTAAAATCAGCTCACGACCCGGCGCAGGCACCACATTTTCCTTTATTTTCCCTCCCCACAAATTGCAGGGCGGCGATAAAGAAACACTACCAAGGGAAACAAATGAAAATCCCTGGCATGGCCGGGGTACGGTGTTGCTGGTGGATGACGACGATTCCATCCGCGAGGTGGGCAGGCAAACACTGGAACAGGCCGGCTTAAAGGTGATAACCGCCGGAGACGGCGAAGAAGCGGTGCATATTTATCAAACCCGTAAAAACGATATCAAGCTGGTTTTGATGGATATGACTATGCCCAGCCTAAACGGACGGGAAGCTTTTATAAAAATGCGGGAGATCAACAAGAATGTAAAGGTTATTCTTTCCAGCGGCTACTCCGAGCAGGAAGCGACGGAGCGCATCAACGAAAGGGGCCTTTTGGGCTTTTTACAAAAACCCTACAAGCCGCGGGATCTGATCAATAAGATTAAGAAAATATTACAGGACTGAAGTATCCGCATCAATTCTATATTTTGCTAATTTTCCCCGTCTTCATCCGGGAAAGGGCTAAGGGAAAGCGCTTAAAACCGAATATCATACTGCCTCCGGATAAACAGAAAATCCCCCGTAGAAAAGACTTTATTAAAATCTTTAGGCCTTGGTGTCTTTGTGCTAGAAAAAAACACGCCCGGCCGCAAAGGGGATATAAACGTTAATCCGGGGCCTGGGTATCAAACTTACGGCGCGAGAAATAGTGATAACGTTCCGTGGTTTTTTCCCGGCGGTAACCCAGCAGGTGAAAAATATCCACCACCTTCCAACGCGCAATACTCCTGTTGATGCGGAAACGTTTCGGCCGTTCCGGGTCTATGGTTATTCCCGGCAGATATTTCAACAGGCGATCCACATTATAGCGGCGCAGGCGGGCCGACACCTTAAGCCAAAAGGGATTGATTTCCCGAATGATAAAGAAGCCGTCCTCGCCCTGCTTTTGATACAGGGGCAGAAAAATACGCCCCCCTTCACAGGCATGGATGGGGCCTTTATCGTTTTCCGCCAAAATATCGCCCTTTTTTATCTTTTGAAAATTCTCAAAACCCGGACGCATAATAAAGTTTTCATGCTCGCTGCGATGGTAGCGGAAGCGAATTTCAAACACATGCTTACCATCGTTGCTTTGCCGGGCAAGATTGTCATAGTGCGCCTGAAAGGATGGAATCTCCGCCTTGTGCAGCAGACCCGTGGCCTTGAGCATCAGCCAGATGCAGGATTCATGATTCTCAATCGAGCGCGCCTCGTCGTGGCTGCCGGCCTCAAAACCCAGGGCAATATGACCCAATTCATTAATATAGCTCATCAGCGGTCCGCTTAAAAACTCCTCTATGCCCAAAATTATGGGTACGGGTATTTTTGTGGCAAATTCCCGGTTGCGCAGATTGTCATTCAGGGTGATAAAGGGCGGACTGGGCGCCGAGGTTGTGTGGAGGTCTATAAAGAAAAAGGGCCCGGTCTCCTCGCGAAAAATGCGCTGGATCGAATGAAAAATATCCATCTGTTCCACCACATCGGGCACCTGGCTTTGACCGTTCAAGCCGCCGTTTTGCAAAAGGCTCACCTGTTCCCTGTTCCATAGGCGGTTCAGGTCGCGCTCAATAAAACGCTCACTGCGGGCCAGGGCGGCCATATTACCGGAAAGACCGATCACCAGCCCCCGTACATCCGGATTTTCCCTGTAAAGCACCTTAAATACCCTGTGCAGGGCAAAAACTCCGGAAGGTTCATTACCATGTATGCCGCCAAAAAAAATAACCGTCGGCCCCCGGTGGGATTTACCAAAGCGACCGATTTCCCTTTCTATGGCGATTTCCTTATCCAACGCCTTGCTGTGTACTGTAATCATGTGTTATCGCTGCTGCTTTCAAGTTCCTCAAACAGGCCCTGGCATATACGCACAAAATCGTATTCCGTAACAATGCCGACCAGTTTCCGTTCCTCCGTTACCAACAGATATTTCAGATCATTCTTCCGCATCATTCGCAGGGCATTCACGGTAAGCGTGTCCGGCCTGACGGTGGTGGGATTCTTTATCATAATATCCTTGACCGTTAATTTACTAATTTCCTTGTCAAAATTCGATCCATAATGATGGATTAACAAATCGGAGGATATCAACCCTTTTAGTTCACCTTTGGAATTCTCGACCGGTATATGGTGGAAGTTTCTCCAATCCATGATGTTTGTAACCAAATTGATCAAATCATCCTCGCGTACCGTAAACAGATCGGTGGACATAATCTGACGAATTCTTTTATAACGATTCACCCAACTGCCCCCTTCTTTTAGCTGGCCCCTGGACCAGGTGTGTACCGGCTTGCCTTCTTTCTGGCGATAATATATCCCGGCCGTGGTAGCGACCAGGGCTTCATCGATGGTGACGTCCTTTTTAAAGCGCGAAAAGGAATCGACCACCCATTGCGATCCGGTGCGCTGCGTCTCCACGCGCTCCTGGATTATACCGAGATATTTTGAAATATCCGTCTTATCGATTTTTGCTTTTTTCAACCCTTCCCGGGCGATGGGTATAAGCTCCTTTGTGATCAGTTCATCCGAGGGTATCAGCTTGTCGTGGTTAATCCAGCGGAACTGCGCGCCCAGCCCCATGCGCGCCGCCTTGATAAAGTTGGTTTTGGCGTCGTCAAAATCCATCTTGCTTTCCAGGCCGCGGAAATCATCGGGCATGCCCTTCATCAGTCCCAGCCAAAAGGCTGTATTGGCCATCTCATCCACCACGGTGGGCCCGGAAGGTATCAGGCGGTTTTCTATGCGCAGGTGCGGCTTGCCGCCGGTAATGCCGTAAACGGGGCGATTCCACTTGTAAATGGAGCCGTTGTGCAACAACAGGGCGTTCAGCTTGGGTATTTTGCCCTCTTCCAGCATGCGCAGCGCGTCTTCCTGAACATCCGAGGAGAAGATGATTTCATGCCGGGCAATATCTTCCTGAAAGAGCTCCAGTATGGAATGGCGCACCCAGCCTGTGCCAAAAAAAACACGCGGAATACGGTCGCGCAGGACCTTGGAAGATTTCCGGATATCGATCGATTGCTGGAAAAGAGCGATGCGCGTTTCCCGCCACAATCTTTTGCCCAATAGCAGGGGCGAATTGGTAGCCTGGGCTAAAAGAGGACCACTGATGGCCTGGGCCCAGTTGTATTTATCGACAAACTCATCGGCGTCTATCTGGTAATGCACCTGAAAACTGGTGTTACAGGCTTCGAAAAGTATGTTCTGGTGCTTGGTGATCAACTCATCGGTGCCGCTGATATGCAGCTCAAAGGAACCGCCGCGAAATTCCACCAGTAAATCCGAAAGAATCTTATACCGCGGGTTGGGCGTGATGTTTTCCATAACCAGATCGGATTTATGAATAGTGGGTAAAATACCGGTCAAAATGGGATGCGCGTTAAATTTGGCGGCAACGTCATCCACGCGGGTTATCAAATCGCGGATTTGCCCTTCCAGCGTGCTCAGGCAGTTTCCGCTAAAAGGCAGGGGGTCCAGGTTCATTTCCATATTAAAACGGGCCAGTTCCGTGGTAAAATGTTTATCATTCAATTCCGAAAGGATGGACATATTCACGGGAGCGGGTTTCCAGTGCCGGTCTACAAGGCACATCTCCTGCTCGGCGCCTATCCGCTCAACGCCCTGTTCAAACAGCCCGCGTTCCAGCATTATCTCCAGGGCCTTTATATCGCGCAGCATGCTGTATATAAAACGATTGCGCTCTTCAACCATGCCCCGGCCGCTTACCCTGCTCTCCCCCATAAGGCTCTCCTTTATTTGCGGATTTAAAAACAATAAACAAAATAGCAAAAAAGCAGAATAAATAAAAACAGTTTGATCCCGTTTTGGGAAAGAGGGCCGGCCGGGGTATTATATTTTTTATGATTAGGAGGACAAATTGTTTATCTTACTTTTTTTGTTCATTTAATGTTTACAGGAGATATGATGCGTTTTATAAGTTTGGTTCTTTTAACGGCCGTATTGTGGGGCTGCTCCCATCAAAATGGTTTTGAAAAGGGAAGCGACAGCTATACACTGGCCCAAAAGCTTTCCGCGAAAATGCAAATACTCAACCCGGATGAAGATAATGCCCTGGCCTCCAGCGATGATTTTAAGGTATACGCCTCCGATGTGGTGCCCATTATCCGCCTGAATTTTGGCAAGCAGGCCGACATGCTGGACAAGCAGCCCGAAAGCCAGATCGCCCGCATTGTTACCGAGTTTGCCACGGGTTATGCCACGGACAAGTACATCATGGAAGAGGCCGCCAAACAAGGCATCGTCATTAGCGACGCCCAGGTGGATTCCATTTTCAACTCTTTTGCCACCCGTTCCGGCGGAGAGGAAGCCTTTAAAAAACGCCTGGCCGATAACTTTGTGGACATAGCCGCCTTCAAGGTCAATATCAAAAAGCGGGAAACCGTTAACCGTTTTCTAAAAAACCTTGTGGAAAAGGAAACCACCGTTGATCCGGCCACGCTGGATTCTCTCAAGAAGATAGACTATACCGCTTCCGTGCGCCATATCCTGTTAAAAACCCAGGGTATGGATTCTCTTAAAAAAATGGAAGTGCGTAAAAAAATGGAAAAAATTTTAAAGCGGGCCAAAAAAGGCGAGGATTTCGCCGGCCTGGCCAATAAATATTCCGAAGACCCCGGCTCCAACAAAAAAGGCGGTCTGTACGAAGATTTTAAACGCGGCCAAATGGTAAAACCTTTTGAAGACGCCGCCTTTTCCGTGCCCGTCGGCGGTATCAGCGACATCGTGGAAACGGCCTACGGCTATCATATCCTTAAGGTGGAAAACCGCAAAAAGGATTCCCGCCCGGATAGCGTGATTATGGATGAACTGCGTTCCAAAAAAGGCAACGGCGTGGTTCAAAAATTCTTTGACGAGTTAAAAGCGCAACATCACATCAAAAGCCTTATCGAATAGTCCTGTTACCGGAATAATTTCAGGCGGGCGCATATCAGCGTCCGCCTTTTTTATTTTCCATCCCCCCCCCCCAAAGGGGAAAAGACGGCGGTGGGAATAAAGAGAGCTATACCATAATAAAATTAGCAAATCCGCCCCCATTTCTTTAGCTTTGTGCTTTGCAGTTTTAACCAGGCCGGCGAAAAAAAACACCCCTATGAACACATTTAAACTCGTTTCCGCATACGAACCCCGGGGCGACCAGCCCGAAGCCATAGAGCAGCTAATTAAGGGGCTGGAACGTAAAGACCCTTTTCAAACCCTGATGGGCGTTACCGGCAGCGGGAAAACCTTTACCATGGCCAACGTCATCGCCCGCATGAACCGGCCCACGCTGATCATTTCCCACAATAAAACCCTGGCCGCCCAGCTTTATGGTGAGTTTAAACAATTTTTCCCAGAAAATGCCGTGGAATTTTTTATCAGCTATTACGACTACTACCAGCCGGAAGCCTATATACCGACCACCGACACCTATATCGAAAAAGACTCTTCCATTAACGATGAGATAGACCGCCTGAGGCTGCGGGCCACCAGTTCCCTGCTTTCCCGGCGCGATGTAATTGTGGTGGCCAGCGTCAGCTGCATTTACGGTATCGGTAATCCCTCGGACTATCAGGATATGCTGGTCTTTTTTAAAACAGGCCAGATCATCAACCGCCGTGACTTTTTAATGAAACTGGTGGATATCCAGTATACACGTAATGATTTTGACTTCCAGCGCGGCACCTTTCGCGTGCGCGGCGATGTGATAGATATCTTTCCCGCCTATGAGGAGTTTGCCTATCGTTTGGAGTTCTTTGGCAACGAGATCGACCGTATCGCCGTCATCGACCCGCTGACGGGAAAAAGCAGGCAGGCGGTGGATCGCGCGGCGATATTCCCGGCCAAGCACTTTGTAACCACGCCGGAAAAGATGGAACGGGCCCGGGCCGAAATACGCCGCGAGCTGGAACAACAGTTGCAAAGATTCCGCGCCCAGGGTAAGCTTCTGGAAGCCCAGCGCATCGAAATGCGCACCAACTTTGATCTGGAAATGATGGAAGAGATCGGCTATTGCAGCGGCATAGAAAACTATTCCCGCTTCCTTTCCGGGCGTAAACCGGGCCAACCGCCCTACACCCTGCTGGATTTTTTTCCCGATGACTACCTGTTGTTTGTCGATGAATCGCACCAAAGTTTTCCCCAAATCCGCGCCATGTACAACGGAGACCGTTCGCGCAAGGAGGTGTTGGTGGACTACGGTTTCCGCCTACCCAGCGCTCTGGATAACCGCCCGCTCAAATTTGAGGAATTCCAACAACATATGGGACAAACCATCGCCGTTTCGGCCACACCGGCCGATTTTGAGCTGGAGCAGAGTCGGGGCGTGATTGTGGAGCAGGTGATCCGCCCCACGGGACTGGTGGACCCGGAAATAGAGGTACGGCCCATCGCCACCCAAATCGACGATCTGATCGGGGAGGTGAAGGGCTGCGTGGAACGGGGTGAGCGGGCGCTGATCACCACCCTGACCAAGCGCATGTCTGAAGACCTGGCCGACTATCTCAACGCCGCCGGCATCCGCGTGCGCTACATTCACTCCGAAATAGATTCCCTGGAGCGGGTAAGCATTCTGCGCGAACTGCGCCTGGCCGAGTTTGACGCCCTGGTAGGCATAAACCTGCTGCGCGAGGGGCTCGATCTGCCGGAAGTGACCCTGGTGGCCATACTGGATGCCGACAAGGAGGGCTTTTTGCGTTCCTATGTTTCGCTTATGCAAACGGCGGGACGGGCGGCGCGTAACATCGGCGGTAAGGTTATCTTTTACGCCGACCGCATCACCGACTCCATGAAACGCACCATGGAAGAATCCCGGCGCAGACGCGAAAAACAGATAGCCTGGAACAGGACACACGGCATCACTCCGGAATCGGTTATGAAAACGGCCGAGGAGATTATGCGCAGCACGGCCGTGGCCGATGTGCTGAAAAACCCGGCCCGCGTAGCCGACGTTAAGGTCAGTTACAATGCCGGACTAAGCAATGAGGAGTTGATCTCCCGTCTGGAAAAAGATATGCGCGCGGCGGCCATGAATCTGGAATTTGAAAAAGCCGCCGTGCTGCGGGATGAAATCAAACGCATACAAGAGGAAAGCGAACAGAATCAATGAAGGTTTTAGTGATAGGAGGCGGCGGGCGCGAGCATGCCCTGGTTTGGAAGCTGAGCCAAAGCCCGCTGGTAAAAAAAATCTATTGCGCGCCGGGTAACCCCGGTATGGCCGCCCTGGCCGAGTGCCGGCCCATTGCCGCGGATGACTTAAACGGTCTGGCCGGCCTGGCCCAAAAGGAGAAAATCGACCTGACCGTTGTGGGGCCGGAAGTTCCCCTGGTGATGGGCATCGCTGATCTGTTTACCAAAAAGGGGCTGCCTGTTTTTGGCCCGGAAGCGGGCGCGGCCCTGCTGGAAGGCAGCAAGGCCTTTTCCAAAAAGCTGATGCGGGAAAAAGGCATCCCCACGGCGGACTTTGCCGTTTTTAACGAAGCCGGTTCCGCCCGCAACTTTATCGAGGCCTGCCGGGATTTCCCCGTGGTGCTTAAGGCCGACGGTCTGGCCGCGGGCAAAGGCGTACTGATCTGCCACGATCGCGACCAGGCCTTGCGCGGCGTGGACAGCATCCTGGCGGATAAAACCTTTGGCAATGCCGGCAACACACTGCTTATCGAACAATTTATCCGGGGCGATGAACTCTCGCTGTTTGTGCTGACCGACGGCGAACGCTATCTGATGCTCCCGGCGGCGCAGGATCATAAAAAAATAGGCGAGGGCGACACGGGAGCCAACACCGGCGGCATGGGCGCCTATGCGCCGGCCCCGCTGGGAGACCGGGCCCTTTTGGACAAAGTAGCCACACAGGTGGTTGAGCCCACCCTGGAGGCCATGCGCGCCATCGGCCATCCCTATCGCGGCTTACTGTATGTGGGACTGATCATTCGTGAGGGCAAGCCCTTTGTGCTGGAGTATAACTGCCGTTTTGGCGATCCCGAAACCCAGGCGGTACTGCCCCTGATAGAAGACGACCTGGCTCCCGTTTTTATGCAGATCGCCCGGGGCCGGCTGGAAACAGAGCGCCTGAAAGTTTCCGGACGCCGCGCCTTTGACGTGGTCATCGCCTCGGGAGGCTACCCCGCCGGATATACCCGCGGCCATGTCATCAGCGGGCTGGACGGCCTCCCCGAAGACATTCTGTGCTTTCACGCGGGTACCGCGATTAAGCAGGGGCAAACCGTTACCGCCGGAGGACGGGTTTTAAACCTTGTTGCCCTGGACGATACTTTTTCCGGCGCGGCGAAGAAGGCCTACGCGGCCATCAGGGGCATTTCCTTCAAGGATATGTATTACCGCCGGGATATCGGCTATAAGGTATTGGAGAGCGGATCATGAAGGAACTCCTCAGTCGCGTACTTGTGGCCGTGGCGGGTATTCCCGCGCTCATCTTCCTAATCTGGCAGGGCGGCTGGTATTTTTTTGTGCTAAGCGCCGCCATCGGCCTGGCCGGGCAATGGGAAATGTATCGCATGAGCGCCGAAAAAGGGGCCCGCGCCTTTCAGGCACCCGGCTATCTGATCACCCTGTTGGCCATGCTTTATGTTATGCATCCGCATCCGTGGATACCCACAACCATTTTACTGCTGTTCCAGTTTATCCTTTTGGCGGAGATGTTCCGCAACACGGCCTCGGCCATTCTCAACCTGGGCGCCACCCTTAATGGCATACTCTATCCCGGCCTTTTGGCCGCGGCGCTGTTGTGGTTGCGCACAGAGGGCGGCAACAACGGCGTCAGTCATCCCGCCGCCTATATCCTTACCGTTTTCGTGGCCATCTGGGCCAACGATACCTTCGCCTATTTCACGGGCAAATCCCTGGGCCGCCGCAAACTATTCGAAAGGGTTTCACCGAAAAAGAGCATCGAAGGGCTGCTGGGCGGCATTGCCGGCACCTTTCTGGTCTTTTTCACCGTCTACTTCTTTCAATGGTATTCCCTCGGCGGAAGCGAGGCCCTGTTCAACAGCCTGATTGTCGGACTGGCCGGCCCCCTGGGTGACCTGGTGGAATCCTGGTTTAAGCGGGACAGCGGACTGAAGGATTCATCACAGATTTTAGCGGCACATGGCGGTATACTGGATCGCTTTGACAGCCTGTTGTTTGTGGCCCCTTTTCTGGTCATTTTTTACAGCCTTTATTAAATTTGGCGACGGCGTTTCATGGCCTGCCGGAATGCGGTTAACCGGTGACACGCCCGCTACGGGTGGTCCTAAATCAAAAAATAACAGTAACCATAGCGCCCCGCGGCCCATCGGTTGCAGGGGCTTAAAACAAAGCCGTTAGCCACCCGATGTGGAGCGGTCATTAAAAATACGATCAGATAAATATGTATCTACAAAAAAGTACTCTTGCCCCCTGGGCGCTGGCGGCTCTTTTATTGATAACCGCCGCCGGTTGCCGTTCCGGAGAACAAACCACGCGGACCCCCGGGGAGGGCACGGCGGTGATAGCCCTTCCCGGCACGGTCGGCCCCCTGTTCCCCCTGACCATCAAAAGCTACGACATGCAGGAAATAAGCGCCCACCTGCTCAGTCCCGCCCTCACCCGTAGCAGCGAGGAAGGGGACATCGTGCCGGTGCTTGTTAAAGGCTGGCAGACGGACAATGAACAGCAGCGCATTATCTACTATCTGGATAAGAAGCGCCGCTGGAGCGACGGGCGCCCTCTTCGGGCAGAAGATGTTTGGCGCAGTTGGCGTTTTATCCGCCTCCACCGGGACAAGGTCAATCCGCAATACCGTTTTTCCCGGATTGACACCTGTATCATCCGGGACAGTCTGACAGTTATTTTTAAGTTTAACAGTCCCGTGGCCCGGCCCGCGCAACTGACCCGTTTCCCCATATTCCCCGGGCGTATATTGCACAGCCTAAATTGGGACAGCGTAAATGCGGCCTACGGCAACGCCTTTACCGGTTGCGGCCCATTTATTTTGGCGGCCCGGGAAGCGCGGAAACTCTCTTTAAAACGAAATCCCGCCGGAACGGCCCTGCTGGCGGGGCTTGATATCCGCTTTTATGACGGCGCGGAGCACCTGAGGGAACTGTTAAGCAAACGTCTGGTCGATCTGGCTCCGGATGTCAGCGAGGACGTCAGCCGCGCCTTTAAAAAGGAAAAGGCCTATCGCACCGAGTATAGCGGGGAACGCGGCTTCACCTTTATCGCCTGGAATTTGCGCTCCAGGCGGGTTGTTGATCTCCGTCTGCGCAAGGCACTAACCCTGGGACTGGATCGCCCCACCATTGCCGACGGTCTGCTGGGCAATCTGGCCGTGGTTCACGACGCCCCCACCTATCCCGGTTTTCGCGACTTTCTGGACACAACAGCCTATCGCTATCAACCGGAAGCGGCCCGCCGCCTGTTAGATCAGACCGGTAGCCGCCACAGCATCATCCTGCTGGTAAATTCCGAGAACGCCCTGCGCCTCCAACTGGCGCAAAATATTAAATCCTACTGGGATTTGCTGGGGGTGACCACCGAAATCCGCAGCCTGCCCTGGGACAGGTTTTTAGCCGCCCTGCAAAAGGGGCGTTACGACGCCGCCCTCATCTCCTGGGTTCAGAACGACGTTTTCAATCCCACCGACCTTTTCGGCAGCGGCGGCATAAAAAAAGGTAATAATTTTATGTACTATCGCAACGATGAGGTCGATAATGCCCTTATGGCGGCATTAACCGTCGCCCGGCGGAAGGCACGGCGCATGGCCTGGTACCGTTTTCAGCGCGCCATTATCCGCGATATGCCGGTGACGGTTCTGTTTAGCAAGCGGATCGCCACCCTGATCTCGAAACGTCTTAAAAATGTTAAGATTGACGCTTCGGGCTATTTAAACAATCCCCGGGACTGGTGGATAGACCCCGCCCCGGATGAGATTTTCGGAGAACAAAGTGACTGATAAAACCGTTCTGATAGTTGACGATGAAGAGGATCTGACTTGGTCCATCGGTAAACACCTGGAAAAGGACCGGGAATATTACCGGCATATGACCTGTAATTCCGGGGCGGAGGCCCTGGCCATCCTGAAAAAGCATCCCATAGATATGGTTATTACCGATATCCGCATGCCGGAAATTTCCGGGCTTGACCTTTTGCTGAAAATCGGCGAGCTCTATCCCCATATCAAGGTGATCATCATGACGGCCTATGGCAACTCCGAGGTGCAGGAACAGGCCAATGAGCGGGGCTGTTTCCGTTATATTGAAAAACCCTTTGAGATCAGGGAACTGCGCGAACTGATCCGCGACACGCTGGAGGAGAAAAAAGGTTTTCGCGGCAGCCTGGAAGATTTCCAACTGGGCGACCTGATTCAAATGAATTGCCTGGGCCGGCTGAGCAACTCCATCCGCGTCACTTCCGGCGCCCGGGAGGGGATCATCTTTTTCGAGGATGGAAATATCATCCATGCCCAACTGGGCGATTTGGTGGGTGAAGAAGCTTTTTATGAGATCATCTCCTGGCCCGGCGGTAAGTTTACCCTTAACAAATCCCTGCGCGCGGAAAAGGAAACCATCCTTAAAGGATGGCAAAGCCTGTTATTGGAGGGCCTGCGCCGCAAGGATGAGGCCGGCAACGCCGAACTGAGCGAAGAAAAGGCCCGCGGTGAAATGCAAAAGGTTGTGGATGGCCTGGTTGGCACCAAGGGGGTGAGGCTGGCGATCTTTTTTAAACCCGACGGCAGCGCCTTTGTGCAGGCCCGTTCGGAAAGCTGCACCGGAGAGTTTGACCTAGTGGCCGTCAGCGTAAAGCTGCATGATTTTTTGAATGATGGCGATAAACTCATGAGTACCTTTAATATCAGCGGGCGCAAGGAGTATTCCCTGGAATTCCAGAACGGATTGCTAAAGCTGACCTGGATGCCGGAAACCCGCTCCTATCTGATGCTGCTGGCCGATCAAAGCTCCAACTTCGGTTTGCTGCGCATCGAGTCCAAAAAATATCTGCGTTCCGTGGCCGATATAATCCGCAAGTACGGCTTGTTTAAAAAGGAACAAACGGCTTAGCCTTCTCCTTTTGCGCGGCAGGCGTCCCTACGCCGGGGCTTAAAATGATTTTGGATATAGCGGCGATAGAGCTGTATATGCTTCTCTTTCGTTTCCGCCGGCCAGCCCAACAGTTCCGACATTATTTCCGCGGTTTGCTCCAGGGCCCGTAAGCCCAGGCATTCATCACGCCCCATGCCCAAGCGACGCCAAAGCACATCCGTTATATCACGGGCAAACTCCCGTTTGACGGCAAAGGCCACCTGGGCTTTTATTGTAAGCGGTTGCGCGTTCAACCTCTCTTTCCACTCCGGCCGCTCACGGGTAAGGATAAGTACCTTTTCCGCCCGCGCGCCATATATATCCAACAGGGCCCGCGCAACCGGAAGTTCCACGCCGTAGCGTTCCGCCAGCAGCACACTCCGGCTTTCCCTGTAGGCCTTAAAATCCTTCACCCCGGCCGCTCCGGGCAGGGGCAGACGCTCCGTTCCGCAGGAGGCCCTATGATTCAATTTGTCACATACCAGATCGCCGCACTCTTCAGCCAGGCTGCGATAGCTGGTTAATTTACCTCCGATAATCGAAATAAGGTTGTCGGGTCCGCCATGCCGGGCGTGATCAAAAATAATATGCCGCCGGGTCACCCTGCTCGCCTTCTTCCCCGGCTCGTAGGGCAGGGGCCGGATTCCGGAGTAGCTGTATATCACCTCCTCGCGGGTAAAACCTCCCCGCTTCAGCCAATGGTTCAATTCATACAATAGATAATCCACCTCGGCTTCGGAAGCGGACACCTCGTCCAGATCCCCGTCATAAAAGATATCGGTGGTGCCTACCAGGTAAAAGTTATACCAGGGAATGATAAAAAAGGGGCGTCCGTCCTGAATGGCCTCGATATAGAGGGCGCTTTCCGGGCCGCCTTCAAAACGGGGCAACAACAGATGGCTGCCTTTGGTGCCGCCCATCTTACGCGGGAAGTCATCCCCCACCAACCCCAGAACTTTATCCACAAAAATACCGGCGGCGTTCACCACCAGCCGGACGCGGTACCGCTCCTTACCGCCCGTGGCGCGGTTCAACACGGTCAGTTCATTTAACAGCCCCTCCCGCAACCGGCAAGCGATCAGGGCGTGACCGTTTAGCAGGCGCGCGCCGGCCTCGGCGGCGCTAAGGGCCACTTCCAGGCAAAGACGCTCCGGCAACAGGGCCTGGCAATCGTAGTAAGCGGTAAGCGCTTTTAACCCCTCATGCTTAAGGGAAGGCAGGCGGCGTTTCAGTTTTTCCGCGCCATACACAAAATGATGACGGGGCAAACTTTTATCATAGGAGAGCATATCGTAGAGAATCATTCCCGCTTCCACGACGGGAAAACTTCTTTTACTGCTTTTATAAACCGGTATATCCATGCGCAGGGGCTGTACAAGGTGGGGCGCGTTTCGCAGCAGGGTTTCCCGCTCGCGCAGGGACTCCCTGACCAGGGAGAATTCCATATATTCCAGATAGCGTAAACCGCCATGTATAAGTTTGGTGGAAGCGCCTGTAGTATGGCTGGCAAAATCGTCTTTTTCCACAAGAAGAACACTTAGCCCGCGCAGGGCCAGATCCTGAGCGATGCCCACGCCGTTTATCCCGCCGCCGATAATGGCCACGTCGTATGTTGTTGCGGAAGTGTTGGCTTCTGTCATATTAAAAATGTGTTATGTGTGGAAGAGGCCGGGTCTGCCCAAAGTTAAAGACGGTTGAGACGGTCCAGTTTCTCCTTTTCGCCAAAGATCAGCAGATGGTCGTTCATCTCAATTTTTGTATTGGCGCCGGGCTGGATGTAAACACTGCTCATCACACCGTCTTTCTTTTTCTGGCGCCGTATCAGCAACAGCTCCAGGTTAAAACGGTTGCGCAATTCCAGTTCCCGCAGGGTTTTATTGATAAAGATTCCCGGCGGCTCGATCTCGCTGAAATGGTATTGATCCACCACATGTACCACCTTCATCTTTTTCAGGCTGGCAAAACTCTGGCCTACCTCGCCGGACATATCGCGCAGGAAAACCTGGTGGTTATAGGCCTCAATCACATCCCGCTGGCGGATAACACCGACGATCTGTTGCCGGCCGTTCATCCGTGAAACCACGGGCAATTCTTCCATTTCATGGCGGCCGAATTGTTTCATCACATAGTCCAGATTGTCATTTTCATCGATGATCACCAGCTTGGGGTTGAGCACATCGGCGGCAATCAGCAGCTCTTTCACATCCTCAAAATCCAACAGAGACTGACGTATCTCATGAATGGAGATATAACCGGTCAATTCACCGTCATGGTTGGTAACATAGATGTTATTATTATTGGCATTGACCATCCGTTCCAGCACGTCGGTAAAGCGACTGTTTTCCTCCATCACCTCAATGGACTGTTTCACCACATCGGAAACCTTGAGCGAGCGCAGCACGTTCATCTCCCGCCCGGCAAAGATATCGATGCCCTTGCGCACCAGTTTAAGCGTATAGATCGACTCCTTTTGCAGGCGTGAAGCCAGCAGAGTGGCAATGATGGTGGTGATCATCAGCGGCAGAATGATTTGATACTCGGTGGTCAGTTCAAAAATGATCAGGATGGCGGCAATGGGGCCGTGGGTGGCGGCGCCCACCACGCCGCCCATGGCAACCAGGGCGTAAGCGCCGGGGTCTGCCGTCCAGGTCGGGAAAAACTGGTGCATCACTCCGCCGAAGAAGGCGCCGGTCATGGCGCCGAGAAACAGGGATGGGGCGAAAATACCCCCGGAACCTCCGGAACCCAGACTGATGGATGTACCGATAATTTTAAGGGCCACCAGGGCCAGGGCAAATTTCCAGACGATATCGCCGGCCATGGCGCTGTCCATGGATTCATAGCCCACGCCGAATATTTCCGGGAAAAAGATACCGATCAAACCGATGGCAATACCACCGATGGCCCCTTTTACATAGTCGGGCATTTTCAGGCGGTCAAAGAAATCTTCCGAGGCATAAAGAGTTTTGATAAAGGCCACGGCCACAAAGCCGGTCAGGAAACCCAACACAACGTAGTTGATCAGCTCAAAGGGAGAAACCACGCTGTAAGCCGGTACCACAAAGGCGGGGAAGTCGCCCAAAAAGTGACGGGAAACTACGGTAGCCATCACCGAGGAGATTACGATGGGACTGAACTGGGCCACGGCAAAATCACCCAGGATGATCTCCACGGCAAACAGTGCCCCGGCCACGGGGGCATTAAAGGCCGCGGCAATCCCCGAAGCAGCCCCACAGGCCACAAAGGTACGCATACGTTTGGGATTCTCTTTTAAAAACTGACCGATGGACGAACCCACGGCGGAACCGATCTGAATCACCGGCCCTTCCCGGCCCACCGAACCGCCGGAGGCGATATAAAAGGCGCTGGCAAAAAGCTTGGCCACCACCACCCTCGGCCGGATAACGCCGTTTTTAAGAGCGATGGCTTCCATCACTTCCGGCACGCCATGCCCCTTAGCTTCCTGGGCCACAAAGCGGATAATCAGCCCCACAACGATACCGCCGGCGGTGGGGATGGCTATTTTCCAGTACCAGGGAATGGCGCTGATGGCTTCCAGGGAGATATTCCCCTGCCACAGCAGGCTTTTAAACATTTTTATGGCAAACTGAATGACCACGGCGCCATAACCGCCCAACAGACCGATGATCACCGCCACCACGATCACAAAAGTGTGTTCGGTCAACTTGGCGCGATCCAGCCAGGCATTGAGGGTGTTTGATGCTTGCTCCAGCAAACGTTTTAAAAAGGACACAGCTACATCCAAGGATAAGAGTATGAAATAAGCACAGAAGATAATAGATTAAACGCATTTTAGCAATGCGGGGAGACTAACAGCAGTAAATGAATACTCCAGGAACAGTAAGTGTAAGCTACCATTTATTTTTTATAAGCCAGAAATAGCATTGTGATATAAAATTTTTCATCAATTAATTCGGGAAAAACATCCGGGACTAACTGATATTTAGTTCACTGTCACTTGTGAAAGTGCCAAAACGAGGGGGATCGAAATAAACCATTTCCTTTTCTTCTTCTGAAGAGAATGAGACTATCTGCTCAACATCCGATTGAGGGGTTAGGCGGAGTGACTTTATATACTGGCACTTATCTTCTCCCAACAAGAATATCTTAACATTACAAACTCGCCGCGCGGGGAGCCACAGGTTTACATAGCCTATGTTCTTGGGGTCTTTTTTGATCCATTTCCCCGCATAACAAAACAGGTAATGCTTATTTTCAGCAGACATACTTTCAAGTTTTTCCAAAAATAAAATATGTTTTCTTCCAAAAAATTTATAATATAAAAAACAACTGTTTATAAAACGGTGGGAAATCCAAAAGATAAATATAGTGAAACCTAATAGTGACAAACATAATATCATATGTAGAAGACTCCTTATAAAGGCTCCGTTATTGGCTTATCCTCAAATATTAACTGAACAAAAATACCCATAAACAGAGCAAATACAGCCCGAAAAATAAGCATACCGGGGAAAACAACCACCATTCCGGCGCTTTGTCCCGGCCAAAGAACAACAGGGACATCATATTTAAGCTGAATATTTTTGGAGAAGAGCGAATATGTAAAAAGTGATAGTTTGTCGTAAGCCCCGGCCGGGTCCGCCTTGAGAATAATCTCAATCCATTTATTATCCGCATAGTCGTCTATCGGATTAACCTTGTCATCCATATAGGCCAGCTTGGCCAGAAAGGTAATATTATCAAATTTTTCGGAATTTTGATTAATCATCCATTGTTTTTCCATCATCTCCTTTTGCAGTTCTTCCTTCCCCATATAGTTGACTAGCGTCTCATCCGATCCATTCATTAGTCCCAGGGCGAGCGCCGTGGTGACAACCTTTTTTTTACTGTCAAACAGACCGCTATTTAAGTTTTTTTTATAAAACTCGGTCAGGTAGCCGCTGCGAACAAGAATTTTTTCACCGGTCAGGTTAGTAAAAAAGAGTCCGATTATAAATGAATATATTAAACCAATTAACAGAACCTGGCTAATACGCCCACCAAGAGCCGTGGATGGAATATCCGGAGCCTGATTACGAATTTCCACGGCCATGAAGGATACGATAGGGAGCAACAATAATATAAAAATCCAGAATATCTCATTTAATTTAAGATCAAAATCCGACTTCCATAACTCTTCCGTGGTTGTAAAGAAGAGCCAGGATGAGGCCGTAGCCATCAACAGCCTGGGCAGCATGGCGCCGATTATGGGCAGAAACATCCTCCGGTATAACAACACAAGAAATAACAGTAAAAATGGAATGAAGCCCAAAAGTAGATATATAGCCAAGGCGACAATATTCAGACCATCTTCCTTGGGTGCGATTTCCTGTAAATACAAGGGAAAAAATAAAAATGAAAAAACAGCAGCCACCCACAGCCCATATTTCCGGTTGTTTTTATATTGCAGTACCGACCGAAAACTACTTAGCATATCATAGCGCCGCAGAAACCAACGTGTTGACTCCCTGAGTATGCGAATGTTCTGAGAATCCTTGTCTTTGGACATTTCTCCACAAATATGCTCGCGCCATTTTGCCCTGTCAAAATCTGAAAACAGAACGTCCTGATATTCCTTTTCCACCTTCCGGAACCAATCGGAACCCCAAAAAGCCTCAACCGCTCTCTCATCGCGAATAATTTTAAGCCAGCTTACCTCGGCCTCTATCAAATTGTGGCCGTATAGTTCCTGCTCTATATCGCTCGTATATTTTTCAGAATAGTAAACTCTGTTGTAAAAATATGAAGCTTTTGCCGCAATTGCACTAAAGAAGAAGTTTTCCCTTAGACGTACTTCTATATCTTCAATATGCGGGCTGGCATTAAAAACCTGGCTATGTTCCAAATCATATAAAAAATCTAAAATAAGATATCGTAAAAACAGCTTACCGGAACCGATATTCCCGGTGTCATTTACTTTAAAGCAGGAGAGCGATGCATAACACAAACCGGGAGATTTGGCCATTTTATAGTTTTCATTTATATCAGCATTCGCTTTATAAGCATTACGCAAACGTGAGGTTAGGTTATCCTTTACCGCAAGGTTCAGGGAGAGGGGGAGGTGAAGAAGACGATTATGTTGATGATGAGAACCCGACTTATCCGGCCCATGATAATAAAAATCAATGGCGTGAACAGTTAAAACGGCATAAACCGGATAATGGTGCTCATCATCCGTGTTTTTAGCTTTATCCTTCCAACTTACACGTAAGTAACGAAATAACACCTGCCCTTTCTCGGGAATAGAGTCCCTGTCTACTTTAAAAAAAGTGCCCGCGATCATGTGAGCCCACGACTGATTTTTTGTAAATCTATAATATATTCGCGAATTGGTTCCAGATAGCTTACTTTACCGCTGTCATCTATATTCTCAAGTTTCCTTATTTTTTTTTCAACTATATTAAATTCATCCCACATTTTAGCC
>JALXBH010000007.1 GCA_026991535.1 Calditrichia bacterium
TTGAATATCTTCAGTTGCGTGCTGTCCAGACTGACCGGTACGGAGGAGACCGTTTCCTCCGTCACATAGCCATCGCCGTCCACCGAACCGGCGTTGATTTTTAGCGGAATAATCAGTTTTTGCCGCGGATCGATGATGGTACTGTCAAACAGGGCGGCGGAATCGGCGGCCAGATAAAAGGTGACGTCGGCGCCCACGGGCCAGCCGTTTTCGATATTCAAAGCCATGTTCAGGGCGGACACGTCCCGGGTAATCCGCCCGCGGGTATCGGCGTCCAGGTCGCTTTCGGTAATTTCGCCCTTGGAAGATTCGAAGCGAATGGGTTGATCGATTTGCAGCGTCAGGGGCGACTCGATGCGGTATTTTGCCCGGATGACGTCATCGGCCGCAACACTGCCGCTGCCGCTGACCACGCTTTTGCCGGAAACAACGATGTCCTTGGGAAAAATGGACATCAGGTCGACGATACTGGGCGCGCTGCTGTTGGCGTCCAGCACCAGGGTTGTTTTTACCGGCCGGCCGCTTTGTCCGGCAGCGATGGTTTTTTGCACATTAACGGTTACGGAGTCGGTAATTTGCCCACCGGCCGCGTCACGGACATAACCGGATATTTTCAAACTTGTGCTGATGGGAAAGTTAATCTCATTATAAAAATCAAACACCAGCCGCACATCGGGGAAAGAAAAGGAGCCGTCGATATCCGCGCCGTCCAGCACATCATTTTGCTCAATGGGGTCGATGGTCAGCTCAACGGTGCCCACATCGCCTTCAAAATAGCCGATATAAACGGAGTCCATCCTTACCGACACCTCAATGGAGTCCGTGGAACTGATACGCACCGCGCCGTTGCTGGCCCGGGTCACCGCCTCCAGGCGGTAGGCGATATCCGTTACCGGATCACCCGGGCTGACATGGTTGCGCAGGCTCAGGCCGCTCAGATCGATGCTGGTATTGCTGGTCTGATTTTCATTAACGGCCAGGGGTATATGTCTGGGCTGATCGTTTTCATCCACCAGGTTGAGCAAAACAATGTCAAAATCGGCGCCCACATTAAGATGGTTGTTAATATCGATATACAGGGCCCCCTTGTCGATGCGCGCCAGGGTCAGCGATTTATCCTCGGTATCAAGGGCGGTAACATCTTCCCGGGTAACCGACTGAGCCGGTATCTCGGCCTCGGCGCTGCTCACCCGCATGGCCCCCATATGCACGGTGGTCAAAAAGTAGCTGTCCACATCTTCCTGGGTCAGCGTGGTGGCCGTATCCACGGCGGCGATGGGTATACGGTAGCGCAGGCGAAAGCTGTTGTGCAAGGTCACATCGTTCAGGGCCAGCTTTTCACTGGTGCCGCTGCCACCGGCCGGTATGGGATCCGTAAACAGGATTGTGCCTATCAGGCCGCTGTCGGGGTCATTGATCCGCGCTTCGTCAAAAAGGATAATCTCCATGCCCGCTTCAACGGATAAGATGAGTTGATTGTCAAAAACAAGATACATTTCCGCGGAATCCACGGTGATGGAGACAAACTCATCAAAGGAGACCACCTCGTCCGGCGGCGAAAGAGTGGTTTGCGGCAAGGGCGGCAGCACCGCCCCGGCGGATATATTCAGATCGGGGAACAGGTCGACAAGGGTGACCGTGTCGGTGGAAACCGGCGCCGGCGCATCCAGCTCTATCAAGCCGACCGTTTCAACAATACTTTTGTCTTCCGGTTTAAAAGCCAGTTCGGCCGGATCGATGCTTTGGGGGCCGGTGCTGTCTTCCACGGAAAAAAAGAAAACCGTATCCGTCGCGCCGCTGAGCAGGGTATCGGCCAGATAGCTGCTGGTGACCAGATCGGCCGCCTCCACGGTGTAGGGGCTGAAGTGAACGGTTACCTGGGTATTCCAGGCAGGCAGATAGGGTTCATCAAAGCTGCATGAGAAACTCATCAGCGCGATGATCAGGGGTAAAAGCTTTTTCATAAATCCGTCCTGTTTTATATTTAATGTCGGCGTAAGGCCGCGGGGCTTTACACATTCCGCCGGTTACGTCATAATACGCCACGGGCGGTTTCAGGGCAAAATCCGTAAAATAACAGCCCCGGGCAATGAGCGGGCGCACGTTTTAAACTAAAACGCGGGCAATTTAACGGCAAGCGCCGCCCTTTTCGCAACGGAGGCGCGGGGCGATAAGCTCAGGGAATCTTCTTTTAATGGCCGGGGCGGTTTAATTAATCCGGTCAATTCAGTAAGTTAGCGCTGTCAACAACAGAGGAGCGTTATGGTTAAGGCCATCTGGATAAAAACAGCCCGGCGGGGAGCCATGAAGGCGAGTTCCCGGGTACGTTGTATCACGGACGCGGGCCTGGAGGGCAACGCCAACCAGGGTGGCAAGCGTCAAATCACCATCATCGAAGAGGAAAACTGGCAGGCGATGATGGATGAACTGGGGGCCGACCTGGCCCCGTGGCAACGGCGGGCCAATGTGATGGTTTCCGGCTTCCCCCTGAAGGAGAGCAAGGGCCGCGTTCTGCAACTGGGCGAGATTTCCATCCGCATCGAAGGCGAAACCCGTCCCTGCGAGCGCATGGATGAGGCCCTGCCCGGCTTGCGCGAGGCGATGAAGCCCGAATGGCGCGGCGGCGTTTACGGCCGTATTTTAAACGACGGCACCTTAAAGGTGGGCGATACAGTTCGCTGGCGGGAGGAGTGAAACATTTCCCGCCGGGAGATGTTCTCATGACACTGAATGGGCTCCGCCGGGACGGCGGGAGGAAGGCGCCCGGCGCTGCCCTTACCTGGGGAAG
>JALXBH010000008.1 GCA_026991535.1 Calditrichia bacterium
ATAAATCCCGGTAACCTTTGCGGTAGCCGGGATTTATTTTTCCTGCTCCCAATATTGATCGCGTGCGATTGGTTACCGTGACGGGCTAACTATTTATCTTCTCCCGCCGAGAATAGGCGTAAAGCAGGAGAGTTCCGATGCGCGCCTATATCCGTCACCCCATCGATGTACCGATCAATTACGAGACCGATGATACGCCCGCGCCCGTTAAGGCCCTGAAAGACGTCAGTCATGGCGGTTTGTGCTTTATTACCGATCGTTGCCTGCCTGCCGGAACCCGTATCAGGCTGGAAATACCACATCTCAAACACCCCTTTAGGGAAGAGTGCCTGGTTGTATGGTGCCGGGAAAAGAGCGGCCAACATGAGATAGGGGTCAAGTTTACCAACAAAGCGTCCGCATTCCGCGCCCGTATGATTGAACAGGTCTGTTATATTGAAAGTTATAAGCGAAAACGGGAAAAAGAGAGCGGCCGGCCCATGGAATGGAAAACGGCGGCGGCGGAATGGATAAAAAATTATGGGGCCCGTTTTCCGGAAATCAAAATGGATGACGACAGCCCCTAAACAAAAAACGCCCCGTTACGGGGCGTTGATGTGTTAAAATATCTTTTATCCGAATACCGCTTTTAACAGATAATAGATGATCAGCGCGCCAAAGGCGCCCGCCGGAATGGTAACCACCCAGGAAATGATGATATTATTGACAACCTGAAGGTTAAGGGCCTTGATGCCCCGGGCAAAGCCAACGCCCAGCACGCCGCCTACCAGAGTATGGGTGGTGCTGACCGGCAGCCCCAGCTTGGTGGCTAAAACCAGTGTGGTGGCCGTGGCAAACTCGGCGGAAAAACCGCGCGTGGGGGTCAGTTCTGTGATTTTTTTGCCGATGGTCAGCATCACGCGCCAGCCCCAGGTGGCCAGACCGATAACGATACCCACGCCGCCCAGAACCAATATCCATACGGGAACGGCGGATTTCATGGCGATTTCGCCGGTTTGCAAAATGGTGACCACGGCGGCCAGCGGACCAACGGAATTGGCCACGTCATTGGCGCCGTGGGCAAAAGCCACAAATGAGGCGCTAAGTATTTGCAGATAGATGAAAATACGTTCAACGGTTTTAAATTCCTGGCTGTCCCTGTCCATGCCAGACTCAATATCCAGGTCTTTTTCAAATGCCTGCAACTCGGCTTTTATCGATTCCAGCCGGGTTTGCGCCGAGGGGTCCTCCACCCGGGCCAGTGCTTTTTCAATTTGGGTGATGGCTTTATCCACCCTTTTGCCGATATTGGGCGCCTGTGAGTCCGGGCGTTCCTTTTTGGCGTCGGTCAATTCATTCTCATCGATACGGCGTAACAAAAGAATACTGATTCCCGCCGCCAGCAGGCCGATGATAATACCCACCAGAAAAGCACCGCCAAAATCCAGATCGAGATGCAGGTTCTTCAGTCCTTTAAAAACCATGGCCAATGTTAAAACCAGAAAAACCACAAAAACGATAAAGGGTGTTACCTTTTTCGCCGCCCGGATAGGATTGGGATTTTTATAAATCAGATTTCTTAACAGGGAGAACAGGGCAAAGGCAATGCTGCCGGAAAGCAACGGCGATACCACCCAGCTGGCCACGATGGAGCCAACCTTGGCCCAATCGGCCGCGTTTATACCGCCATAGGCCACGCCAAAGCCCAGAACCGCACCCACGATGGAGTGGGTTGTTGATACGGGCCAGCCGTTATAGGAGGCGATTTGCAGCCAGATGGCCGCTGCCAGCAAAGCCCCGATCATACCAAATACCAGGTCCATTTCATGCCCGGCAAACAGGTTGGGGTTTATAATGCCCTTGCGGATGGTTTGAGATACATGGCTGCCGGCAAAAAAGGCGCCGGCAAACTCCAGAACCGCGGCGATGATCACCGCCCGTTTTACCGTTAACGCTCCCGAACCCACCGAGGTACCCATGGCATTGGCCACATCATTGGCGCCGATGCTCCAGGCCATGTAAAAACCGGACAAGAGAGCAAAGATCAAAAGAATAGTTGAATAATCCATATTAGTCTCGATTTTCCTTATGCATTTTCAATTAGCATTGCCACGCGGTGCGCCAGCCTCTCGGCGATATTGCTCATCGAGGCCATATTTTGCATCACGTTCATCCATAAATGAAAACAGGTGTAATCAATTTCCTTTTCCATGTTATACAGTTTTTTTAGTATGCTGTGTTGCAACAGATCCGCTTCGTGTTCCAGAACGGAAATGTTGTAGCTCTCCTTAATCACCTTTTGGGCCTCGCTGCCCGTAAAGGAATACTTTATCAATTCCTGCAGGCCTAAAATAAGTTGATGGCTGGCATGAACCGCTTCCAGATTTTTGGCCAGAAAAGCCTCGAACTCTTTTTCGATGGATTTGATGGGTTTTACATTTTTCAGGGTCAGAAGCACGGCAATATCCTCGGCCTTGTCGGCAATGCCATCCTGCATGGATAAAATGGTCAGCAGGTCCATCCGGTTTATGGCCAGCAGCAGGCCTCGCGGTAAGTTGTTACGGATATCGTTTTTAGTCATATCCGCCGAATGCTCCAGCTTGGATATTTCCTCGGCAATTTGGGAAACCTTCTCAAAGTCATTTTGACGGTGAGCGTCGAAGAGATCATTAAGCTTGTCGGCACAACGGGTTACCTTATCCATGTGCGTTTGCAGCAAGCCAAACGGGGATTTAGCAAAAAGACTTTCAAGAATGCTCATATTAATATCACTCCTTAATCATAAATTTCATAAGATACAAAACCGGATTTATTTTACAAAATATATTACAGATGAAAGCGTTGAATCCAGAAACGATATTATCCTCCAATTATGAGTATTGTGTTAGCGTCCGATGAGAAAATAATTAAAATGGAGTGGCGAATATTTAACCGGAAGCATCTGTTTGTATAATTTTCGAACAGCATATGGGGTTGTGTTTATGTTTCTGCCCGGCGCAAAGCCGTGCAAATCCGTTGCTACAAATAAAAGAGAGAAATCCAAAAACATATTTTTGTTGGTTGAATTGCATTTTTCCCTTACATTTTGCCATTAAAGCAGCAGAGATTACCTTAATAAATCAGGGAGGCATACGATGGCAGAGAAAAAGGCGCTCGAAGGCGAAGTGTATTATCCATCCGAAGAGGTGGTTAAGCAGGCCAATGTTCCGGATTATGATACACTCTATAAAAAATCCATAGAAGACCGTGAAGGTTTTTGGGCAGAACAGGCGGAACAACTGGAATGGTATAAAAAATGGGACAAGGTGCTGGATGATTCCAATAAGCCGTTTTATAAATGGTTTACCGGCGCGCAAACCAATATCATTCTCAATGCCATCGACCGCCACCTGAAAACCTGGCGCCGGAACAAGCTGGCCCTGATCTGGGAAGGTGAGCCGGGCGATGTGAAAACCTACTCCTATCATGCCCTCAATCGCGAAGTCTCCAAATTTGGCAATGTTCTGAAAAGCATGGGTGTGCGCAAGGGCGACATCGTTACTATTTACATGCCGCAAATACCGGAATTGGTGATCGCCATGCTGGCCTGCGCCAAGATCGGCGCCGCCCACAGCGTGGTTTACGGCGGTTTTAGCGTGGAAGCCCTGGCCGAACGCATCGCCGACGCCGACAGCCGTGTATTGATCACGGCCGATGGCGGCTATCGCCGGGGTAAACCTACCGATCTAAAGGCGATTGCCAACGATGCCATGCGCCGCTCGCCTACCATCGAAGTGTGCATCACCGTAAAACGCACCGGCGAAGAGTGCTACATGGAAAACGACCGCGACTTTTGGTGGCATGATCTGATGGCCCTGCCGGTGGCCAGCCCCGTATGCGAGACGGAAAAGATGGACGCCGAGGATATGCTTTTTATCCTGTACACCTCCGGAACCACCGGCCGGCCCAAGGGACAGTTGCATACCCACGGCGGGTACAGTGTGTATACCTCCACCACCCACCGCATGGTTTTTGATATCAAGGAAGAAGACCGCTGGTGGTGCGCCGCCGATCCGGGCTGGATAACCGGACACAGTTATATTGTTTACGCTCCCCTGATAAACGGAGCCACGGTGATGATGTACGAGGGCGCGCCCAATCACCCCTATCCCAACCGCTGGTGGCAGATGATAGAAAAATACGGGGTGACCATTCTCTACACCTCGCCCACGGCCGTGCGCGGTCTGATGCGCTTTGGCGATGCCTGGCCGGCCCGACATGATCTGAGCAGCCTGCGTCTGCTGGGCTCGGTGGGCGAGCCGATCAACCCCGAGGCCTGGAAATGGTATTATAAAATCATCGGCGGGGAAAAGTGCCCCATCATGGATACCTGGTGGCAAACGGAAACCGGCGGTTTTATGATTACCCCCATACCCGCGCTGCCCCTTAAGCCCGGTTCGGCCACAAAGCCTTTTTTCGGCAACGAGGTGGCCGTGGTGGATGACGAGGGCCGTGAAGTGGCCGCCGGTGAAGAGGGTAAGCTGGTTATTAAGAACCCCTGGCCGGGCATGGCCCGCACCATCTATAAGGATGAAGAACGCTATGTAAACACTTATTGGAAAGATTATGCCGATAAGGGCTGGTACAAGGCGGGCGATTCCGCGCGGATCGACAAGGACGGTTATGTGTGGGTTATCGGTCGCATAGACGATGTGATTAAGGTAAGCGGTTACCGCCTGGGCACGGCAGAGATCGAAAGCGCTCTGGTCAGCCATCCGGCGGTTTCGGAGGCGGCGGCCATAGCCCTGCCCCACGAGCTAAAGGGCAACGCCATCCACACCTTTGTCATTCTCAAATCCGGCGTTTCCGGCACAAAGGAACTGTCCGAGGAGCTGCGTGATCACGTGGCCAGGGAGATGGGGCCCATCGCCAAGCCGGAAGCGGTTACCTTTGTAGACGGTCTGCCCAAAACCCGTAGCGGCAAAATTATGCGTCGGGTTTTAAAGGCCCGTGCCCTGGGTCAGGATGAGGGTGATTTAAGTACCCTTGAAGAATAGGAAAAAATAAAACCGGAGTAAGGCCCGCCACGCGCGGGCTTTATTGTTTTTTGCCGGAATTTGAAAAATCCCTTGTGGGAAGGTTTAGAGCAGATCGACGTCCGTCATCACCTCCAACAGGGCCGGCCCCCTGTGGGAAAGCACCTTTTTCATGGCCCCTTCCAGCTCTTCCCGTTTTGTAACCCGTATGCCCAAGGCGCCGCAGTTTTCGGCATAGGCGGCAAAGCCGGGATTGTGCAGGGCGGTTTTCCAGACCTCAAAATGCCCCGCGCGCTGCTCCTTGGATATTTTACCCAGTTCATTGTTGTTCAGCAATATATGCTTTAGGGGGATGTTGTATTTAACGGCCGTGGCCATTTCGGCCATATATTGCATAAACCCGCCGTCGCCGCTGACGGAAACGATTTGTCTTTCCGGTGCGGCGGCCCAGGCGCCCAGGGCGGCGGGCAGGGCAAAGCCGATGGAGCCGAGATAACCCGACATGAGGATGGACTGGCCCCGTGTTTCAAAATAGCGCCCGAAGGAATAGGCATTGTTGCCCACATCCACGGTAATGACCGCGTCTTTCTCCACCAGCCGGTTCATGCTGTCAAACACGGCGATGGAGCTGACGCCCCGCCCGCGATCATCACCCAGGCGGCGTCTCTTTTCCTCCATCCAGATGGCGCGGCGTTTTTTTATTTCCGGCCGGCGGTCTTTGGCCGGTAATTTTCCTTTCAGGGCCCCGCTTATGGCTGCCACCGTTACGCCGATCTCACCCCAAACGGCGCATTCCACGGGGTGAAACTTACCCAGCGCCAGGGGATCAAAATCCACCTGAATGATGGGTTTCTTCGGTGTAATTCCGGTATGGTTGGCAAAAGAAGCGCCAAACACGATCAACAGATCGGACTCATTCATAAACCAGGAGGCGACGGGCGTGCCGCTGCGTCCCAAAACGCCGCATCCCAGGGGATGGTTGTCGGAGATCAGCCCCTTGCCCTTAAAGGTGGTCAGCACCGGAGCGTTCAGTCTTTCGGCCAGCCGGATAACGGCGGGCATGCTGTAACGCGCGCCATAACCGGCGATGATGACCGGACGTTCCGCTTTTTTAATAAGTTCAACGGCCCGGTTCAGGGCCTCTTCGGGCGGAGCGATAGTCTGCGTGGTCAGCCGGCCCCGGGGGGAGCCCGCCCGGGAGTGCTCCTCCACGGCTACGGTTTGCACCTCGTCGGGAAAGGTGAGATGGGAGACATTCCGTCCCAGCAGGGCATGTTTGATGGCCAGACTCATCAGCTCGGCATGGCGGCTGTCCTTTTGCACGCGGTGGTTAAAGGCGGCCACGGAGCTGAAGGCCTGCACCAGATCCACCTCCTGAAAATTACCGGTACCCACCACCTGTGTGGCCACCTGTCCGCTCAGGGCCAGCAAAGGGGCGCGGTCAACATGGGCGTCCCACATGCCGGTAAACATATTGGTGGCCCCGGGACCGGCGATGGCAAAACAGGCGGCCGGTTTTCCGCTGAGCTTGCCATAGGCCGAGGCGGCAAAGGCGCCCGCCCCTTCATGACGGATGGCGATAAACTTAAGACGGCCTTTTTCCTCGGCGCGGCGCAGGGCGTCGGCCAGACCCAGATTGGAATGGCCCACCATGCCAAACACCGTATCCACGCCCCAGTTGGTCATGGTTTCCACCATCAGGTCGGAAACGGTGTGCCTGCGCGGGGGCTCCTCTTCCAGGCCCACATAAATGCCGTCCGCCCGTTCTTCCACCCGGTATACCGGCAGGCCGTCATCGTATCCCCCCGGGGGCTTGCCGCTGCAGGGGTGGTAATCCCAGCCGTGCCAGGGGCAGCGCAGCCAGCCGTTTTCTATGGCGCCCTCACCCAGGGGCCCGCCCTGATGGGGGCATCTATTGCTCAGGGCGCACAGGGAGCCCTCGAAATGGCTTAGGGCGATTTGTGTGTGTCCGGCGGTGACGGTCATAACCCGCCCCTCGGGCAATTCATTTTTATTTTCCAGCACCTTATGCCAGATGATTTTTTTTGTCGGTGTCATGAGATCAGTCTCCTTCCCCGGAACGGGATGAGTGAACGGGCGCTGTTTTAAGGTTTCTATTCGAATGTTTTACCGATAAAGGGCATCTGTTCCCGGCGCAGCCAGGCCACGGCCAGACAACAAGCGAGCAGCACGATCAACAACCACAGGTGCATGCCGCCGTCGTTATTGATGGCATAGCCCAGAACGGTGGCGTGGGCGATGATGGCCCCCAGCATAACGCCAATGGCGATAAAGGCGCCCGTGGCGGCCAGGGCGTCGGTTAACAGCAGCAAACCGGCAACGATCTCTATGATGCCGATCAGATAGCGCCCGCCGGGCTCCATATCCAGGGCCTGAAACATCATCACGTTTTCGGGGCTGCCATCTATTTTCATCACGCCGACGGTAATTAAAATAGCCGCCGCCAGAAGCTGGAACAGCCAGGCCAGACGTTTTTTATTTTTCTTCATGCCGACTCCTTTTAAAATGGCTGTGGAATGTAAACATTATCCGGATTCAATTGCCGGTGTGTGGTTTTGCCCATGGCGGCCAGCATCTCCCGGTGGTCATGCCACAGATTGTTGACATAATTGGCCACCCTTTGGGATTTCTGCTCGATATCCAGCCCCTTTTGCAGGGCCGGATCCTGAGTGGTGATGCCCACGGGGCAGGTGTTGTTGTTGCATTGCAGAGACTGGATGCAGCCGATGGCCAGTAAAAAGCCGCGCGCCGTGTAGATGGCGTCCGCGCCCAGGGAAAGAGCCGTAAACTGCCTGCCGGCGTGGATGAGCTTGCCCGATGAGAGCAGCTTCAGCCGGTCGCGGACGCCCTCTTCCCGCAAAAGCTTTTCAACAAGCGGCAGGGCGGTAAACAGGGGCAGGCCGAAGTCATCCATAAAAGCCTTGGGCGCGGCACCCGTTCCGCCTTCCGCGCCGTCGATGACCATATAATCGGGAAAAACCATCTGTGCCTTCATTTCGCGCAACAGGGCCCCCAACTCATCGGGGCGACCCAGACACATTTTGATACCCACGGGCAATTGGGCCACTTCCTGCACATGGCGGATAAATTTTACGCTGGCCTCCGGGCTTGTACATTCGGCATGATAGGCGGGCGAAACCACATCGCGATCCATGGGCACCCCGCGCAGCTGGGCAATCTCCTCGGTGATCTTTTCCCGGGGCAGCAATCCCCCCTTGCCGGGTTTGGCGCCCTGGGAGAACTTTATTTCTATCATTTTTATCTGTTCAAGAGCGGCCAGCTTTTCCAGTTTATCATCGTCCAGGGTGCCGTCCTCGTGACGCACGCCGAACTTGGCCGTGCCCATCTGAAAAACAAGGTCACAGTTTTCCATCAGGTGATATTTGGGAAAGCCGCCCTCGCCGGTATTCATGGTGATACCCGCCTTGCGCGCGCCGCGGGCCAGGGCGCGGACGGCGTGACTGCCCAGGGCGCCGTAGCTCATGGCCGATATCATCAGCGGTTTGGTGATAACATGGCTGCGGGCCAGGGCTCTTTCCTCGCCAAAAACCAGTTCAAAGGGCCGCAGGCGGCTTTTATCCATGGGATACATGGAGTGACGCAGTTTTATTTCCGTATGGTCAAAATTAAGCTGGGAGCCGAAGGCGGCCGAGGAGTCCACATTTTTAGCCTTGCGGTAAATTTCATTGCGCTCGATGCGTGTAAAGGGCCTTTCCTCGGTATCACTCATAAACAGATACTGGCGAAATTCCGGCCCCACGCTTTCCACCATATAGCGAATCTGGGCCAGCAAACCGAAGTTGGAGAGCAGGGCGTGCTGCTTTTGTATGTAAAGATAGTAGATATTGATCAGTATCAGCAGAAAAAAGGTAACCGTTAAAAAGTGGAAATAAAACGAAACATGATTGCCCAATAAAAATGAAACCACCAGCAACAGGTAAAGACTGTTGTTAAACAGGTGGGAGAGCTTTTCCATGTTCAGGCTTATGCGAGATTCCATCGCCCCTCCGCTTGGATCATATTAAGGATTTAAAGTAAGAATATATAGGATAAGGATTTAAAGTGCCTATAAAATCACAAAACGATCAAATATAAAGGGTCCTCCGGTGTGCTATTTAAACCGGCATGTCTGACAGTGCCATCAGACTTGGGCCAATCCGTTGAAACGGATTTGGGGACTTTCACGTCTTTTTCGTCCACCCGGATAAATCCGGGTGTTAACGCTATTGCCCGTACG
>JALXBH010000009.1 GCA_026991535.1 Calditrichia bacterium
GAACCGGTGGAGGCCCACAGCGGTATGTCCAAGTTCGATATCACCCTGTTTATGCTGGAACAGGAAGGGGCCTGGGCCGGGGCCTTTGAATATGCCACAGATCTGTTTGACGCCGAAACCATGGAACGCATGGCCGCCCACTTTAAGCTGCTTACCATGCAACTGATCCGTCAGCCTCATACGCCCGTGGATGCCGTGCCTTTTATAGACGAACGGGAGCAGGCGCTGCTCATCACGGAATACAATACCCCTCCGGCGCCGGTACTGCCCTATGACAACATTGTCCGTCTTTTGGAACACCAGGCCGAACTCTCCGCCGACAAGATTGCCCTGGAGCAGGACGACGTGCGCTACAGCTACGGCGAATTCAACAAAGAGATTAATCGTCTGGCCCACTTACTCATCGAAAAGGGACTGGGCGCCGAGCAACGTGTCGGTCTCTGTTTTGAGCGTAGCCCGGAAATGATCATCGCCCTGTTCGCCATCCTTAAAAGCGGAGCGGCTTATGTGCCCATAGACCCGGCCTATCCCGCGGAACGTATCGCCTATATGACGGATGACGCCGGGCTGGCCCTTATTCTGTACCATCAACCCACGGCGGCGGTTTTGGAAGGTTTGTCCCCGGATGTTCCGAGGCAGGCGGTCACCCTTTCCGCCCGGGAACCTTCCGGCGGGAAGATACACAATCCCCAAACAGACATGGCCGCCGAACAACTGGCCTATATGATCTATACCTCCGGCTCCACTGGCCGGCCCAAGGGCACCCTGATCACCCACGGCGGACTGATGCACTACCTGAACTGGACGGCCCAGGGCTATCCCCTTAAGGAAGGACGCGGTTCCCTGGTACACGCTACCCTGGCCTTTGACGCCACCGTAACCGCCGTATACACCCCCTTGCTGAACGGGCAAACCATCACCCTGGCGGACAATGGAAACGATTTGGAAGCGCTGGCCGGGGCCCTGACCCGCTACAAGGATTTTAACATCGTCAAAATCACCCCGGCCCATCTTGAGCTGCTGGCCCACCAGATTCCGCCCGCTCAGGCCGCCATCCTGAGCCGCGCCTTTGTTATAGGCGGAGAGAACCTTAGCGCGGATCAGATATCATTTTGGCAAGAGCATGCGTCGGATACACATCTTTTTAATGAATACGGCCCCACGGAAACGGTAGTGGGCTGTGTGGTTTTTGACGCCCGGGGCTGGCAGGGTCAGGGCTCCGTGCCCATCGGCCGCTCCATTCCCGGAACGCCGGTTTATGTGCTGGACAGCAGTCTGCAACCGGCGCCCCACGGCGTACCCGGAGAGCTCTATATCGGGGGGGCGGGCGTGGCCCGCGGCTATCACCGGCGGCCGGACCTTACCGCGGAACGTTTTTTACCGGATCCCTTTGGCCCTCCGGGTAGCCGTATGTATAAAACCGGCGACATCGTGCGCTATCTGAACAACGGCCTGTTGATCTTTCTGGGCCGCGCCGATGATCAGGTTAAGGTGCGCGGTTATCGTATTGAATTGGGAGAAATTGAAAGCCTGCTCCATGAACAGCCACAGGTAAGGGAGGCCGTGGTTGTTGTACGCGAGGACGTACCCGGTGATAAGCGTATAGTGGCCTACTGGGTTCCCGCCGATAAAACGGCACAAACGGAAGCCCTCCGCCAGGCCCTGGCCCTGGCCCTGCCCGAATATATGCAGCCATCAGCCTATGTCTCGCTGGAAAACATTCCGCTGACGCCCAACGGCAAGGTAGACCGCAAGGCGCTGCCCGCTCCGGAGCTGGACCGCTCGGCGCTTTCCCGCGAATACATCGCCCCGGAAACCGAAAGCGAAAGAAAGCTGGCGGAAATCTGGGAAGCTCTGCTGCAGGTGGATCAGGTGGGCAAGCTGGATAATTTCTTCGAGTTGGGCGGTCATTCCCTGCTGGCGACTCAGCTTATGGCTCGTATCCGGGAACACTTTTCCCTGGAGGCGCCGCTGCGTCTGTTGTTTGAAACGCCCACGCTGGAAGGGCTGGCCGGACGGCTGGATACCATGGAAGCAGGCGCGACGGTCGCCATGCCCCCTCTAAGGCCCATGCCCCGCGAGGAACCGCTGCCTCTTTCATTTGCCCAGCAAAGGTTGTGGTTCCTCGATCAGCTCAATCCCGGCAGCGCCCTTTATAACATCCCCGCCGCTTTTATTTTAAAAGGCGAGCTGGATCATGAAGCCCTGCGACGCACCCTGAATGCCATTGCCGAACGGCATGAAACCCTGCGCAGCACGTTCGACAGCGCGCAAGGCAAGCCCTATGTGGTCATCCATGATCATTTGGAGCCGGAGATCGATTTCGTGGATATCCGCGAAGCGGAAGCGGCGGAGCGCTTGCGGCGCGCCCGGCAGATTGCCGCCACAGAGGCCGTTAAGCCCTTTGACCTGCACCGGGGCCCGCTGCTACGTCTGACCGTGGTGCGCCTTGAGGAGCAAAGCCATCTTCTGATCCTGAACATGCACCACATCATTTCGGACGGATGGTCCACATCGGTGCTGATGCGCGAGGTAAGTATATTGTACCGGGCCTTCACCCGTGGAGAAACACCGCCGTTGCCGCCGTTACCGCTGCAATACACCGACTATGCCATCTGGCAACGCCGCTGGCTGGCGAATGAGGCCCTGGAAGAGCAGATGGCCTACTGGAAGGAAAAAATCGGTCTTAATCCCCCCCCGCTGCAACTGCCCACGGATCATGCGCGGCCGGCCATGCAAACCTTTAACGGCACCGTGCTGGACTA
>JALXBH010000010.1 GCA_026991535.1 Calditrichia bacterium
GCGGAGCGCCGCGCTCGGCCCCTTTTTCTATAAAATCAAAATCCAGCACCAGGTTCATGGAGGCAATGCCCACCACCACCAGGCTGAACAATATACCGAAAAAGCCGCCCTCATGAATCATCGGCAGGCGGATACCGAAAAACATCAGTACAAAATCGAGCAGATAAACCAGAAAAATACCGCCCGTGGCGCTGACGACCATCATCTTAAAATTTTCGGTCACCTTGATTCTGCCGGTTTTATACAAAAACAGCAGCGAGAAAAACACGGCAAAGGTCAGCGAAACCGCCTGAAAAACGATACCCGGGTAACGGCTTTCCATAAAAGCGGAAATACCACCCAGGGCCAGTCCTTCCAGCACGGCATACACCGGCGCCGAATAGCGGGCCACCGTCGGTTTAAAAACGGTAACCAGGGCCGCTACCAGTCCTCCGATTACGCCAAACATGATGAACGGACTGACCGAGGTCATATCCATGGTTGTAAAAAACTTGTCCCACACATACCAGGCGGAAACAACCACCAGGCCCAGCATGGCAAATGATTTGTTGACCACGCCTTCAATGGTCATGCGCTCGCCGATTACCATCGACGGGCTGAACTTTTTCTCCGAAAGTACAGGATTACCTGAACGCATCTTTTTCTCCTCCTCTTAGATTTTTTTTAATAGAGAATATAGATCATGGTAATGAAGGAACGATGAAGATAAACTGAAAAAACAAAATAGTGTTCCCTAAACCGTTATGATGTTTCCAGGCGTTCCAGGTCTTTATTCTTGCCCACTACCACCAACACATCGCTGTCCTTTAACACATAGTCACCGCCGGGAACAACCACCTTGTCATCAGGCAATATTTCCTTGATCAGCACCACCTGAATGCCATATTTGCGGCGTACATCCAGTTCAACAAGCGACTTACCCGACCAGTCCGGCGGCACGGTCACCTCCACAAAACCATGATCCTTACCGATGGGGAAATAATCCAGCAAATTGTTGCTTTGCATGGTGTAGGCCACGCGCTTGGCCGTATCCCGTTCCGGAAAAACGATCTGTGTGGCGCCTATCTTGTCCAGGATTTTGGCATGATCCGCCGTAAAAGCCTTAACGATGATATTTTTCACCTTCAGCTCTTTCAAATAGAGGGTGATGAGAATGCTGGTGTCGATGCTTTCCCCTACCGATACGATGACATTGTCAAACTCATTCAGTTCAAAATTGGCCAAGACATCGCGCTGAGTGGCGTCGGCGATGACCGCTTTTTCCACGATATCCTTTACGCTGTCCACCTTAGACTCGTCGATATCGATGGCCATAACGCCCGCGCCGGCCGCGCTCAGGTATTTGCACAGGTAATAACCGAAACTGCTTATGCCGATTACAGCGATATGTTGCATATTTTCTCCTATCCGATTAATAAATCTTCCCTGGCCAGTTGATATTTAACGGCCTGTTTTTGACTGATGGCCAGCGCCAGGGTCAGCGGCCCCAGGCGACCGATAAACATAAGCATTGTAATCAGTATGCGCCCCGCTTCCGAAAGATGCGCCGTAACGCCCATGGAAAGTCCCACGGTGCCAAAGGCGGAGGTTACCTCAAACAGGATTTCCAGAAACAGCCCCCGGCTTTCCTGATGCGAGTGCCCGGAGAGCTCCGTAAACAAAAGGAGGGTTGTAAACAAAATCACCACCAGTGAAGAAAAAATGGCAATGGTCACCGCCCGGGATACCGCCGATTCCGGTATGGTGCGGTTCATTATTTGCGTATGCTCCCTGTTTTTAAAGCGGGCCCGGGCAAACGAAAGGATGGTGGCAAAGGTGGTGGTTTTTATGCCCCCTCCCGTGGAGGAAGGCGAGGCGCCGATAAACATCAAAATCAGCATAAAAAACAGGGTGCCGTTGCTGAGCATGCCCAGATTTACGGAATTAAAACCGGCCGTACGCGTGGTGACCGATTGAAAAAAAGCCTCCAGTATCTTTTTGGGCCAGGGCAGATGATTGAGGGAATTGCCCCACTCAAACAGCATCATGGTTATAAAACCGAAAACAATCAGCAGCAACGAAGCCTGCAAAACTACCCGCGTATGCAGGCTGAGTGTTTTAAAACGGAAGGGACGCGGCGTGTGTTGTAGTTCAAACAAAACAATAAAACCCAAACCGCCGATGATGATCAGCGCCGAAATGACCATTATGACCGTCACATCGCCCTGATAACTGACCAGGCTGTCACTAAAGAGGGCAAAGCCGGCGTTACAAAAGGCCGATACCGCGTGAAAAGTGCCAAACCAAAGCGCCCTGGGCAGGGGCATGTCGGCCATAAAGCGCAGGCTGAGCAACAGGGCGCCCACCATTTCAGTGATCAGCGTGGCCGTAAAGATGGTTCTGAGCAGGCGGCGCATACCGCGCATGGGCATCTGGCTGAAGGTGGCCTCCAGCATGTCCCTTCCGCCCAGGCTCAGCCGGCCGGCAAACAGGGTAACAAAGGCCACGGAAAAGGTCATAATGCCCAAACCGCCCATCTGTATCAACACAAGAAGAATCAGTTGACCTGAAAAGGTGAATTTGGTGGCCGTATCCACCACGATAAGCCCCGTAACACAGGTGGCGGAGGTAGCGGTAAAAAAAGCGTCGGTCAGGCTAAGCGGAGCGCCATGCACGGCAAAAGGCTGGTGCAACAACAACGCGCCCACCAGAATAATGCCCGCGAAACTGAGCAAAAACAACCGTTCGGGGATAAAAAAATTCTTTATGCGCAGCCACGACAGACGATGTCCGGGAAAGAGGGTCATAGGCCGCTCCTGATCTACAATAGTCCACGGGTTTAAAATGAATGGCCGAATTTACAGGTTTATGGGGAAGAAAAAAAGGGCGGCAAAAATGACGCCCTTTGTAAAAGCCGATTAGTGGTGATGACCGCCCGGTCCATGAACATGGCCGTGGGCCAGCTCTTCCTCACTGGCTTCACGCACGTCCGTCACCTTCACGTCAAAATGCAGCGTTTCACCGGCCAGGGGATGGTTGCCGTCCAGCATAATGGTATCGCCGAAGATTTTGGACACGGTAAACAACTGGATGCCCTGCTCGCCCTGGGTTTGCACTTCCATGCCCACCTGAATGTCATCTACGCCTTCAAACTGATCGCGGCTCACCTGCACCACGGCTTCCTCATTGCGCGGGCCGTAGGCTTTCTCCGGGGGAATGCTTACCTGGATGGAATCACCCACTTCCTTATCCAGCAATGCTTCCTCCAAACCGGGAATTATGTTTCCAAAACCCTGCAGGTAATAAAGCGGCTCGCGTCCCTGGGAACTATCCAGCACCTCGCCGTTGTCATTTTTTAAAGTGTAGTCAATACCTACCACGCTTTTTTCTGCTATCTTCATCGTTTTCCTTTGTTTTTATGATGTTTTGCACAAGTTAATATGAATATTGTGAAAAAGGAAATTTAATCTTTCCGCAAGAGGGAAGGACGGTTTTAAATTTCAAGCCGCCATACTTCCCGGGCCTGCCGTTCCAGTTCCTCGCGGAATTTGGGATGGGCTATGTTGATCAGGGCGCGGGCACGCTCCCGTAAACTTTTCCCGTACAGATAGGCCACGCCGTATTCGGTAACAATGTAATGGGCATGGGCCCGGGTAGTCACCACGCCCGCTCCGGGCGTCAACACGGGCGCGATACGCGAGATGGTGTCGTTTTTTGCCGTGGAGGGCAGCGCGATAATGGGCTTACCCCCTTCGGAAAGCGCCGCGCCACGCATAAAATCCATCTGTCCGCCCACGCCACTGTATATGTGCGTCCCCATGGAATCGGCACATATCTGTCCGGACAGATCCACCTGCAGGGCGCTGTTGATGGCCACCACCTTTTTATTTTGACGGATGACATAGGTATTGTTGGTGTATTGCACATCCAGAAAAACAATCTCGGGATTATCATCAATAAAGTCGTATAGTTCCCGTGTGCCCATGGCAAAGCTGGTAACCACCTTGCCGGGGTGCTTGGTTTTATTGCGGTTGGTAATGGCGCCGCGTTTCATCAGTTTCAGGATGCCGTCGGAGAACATTTCTGTGTGTATGCCCAGATTTTTATGGTTTTCCATGGCGGTCAGAGCGGCGTCGGGGATGGCGCCTATGCCCATTTGCAGGCAGGAACCGTCCTCCACCAGTTCGGCAATCAGCCGGCCAATTTTGCGGGTCACTTCCGTTTGGGGCGCGGGACGGTGTTCCACCAGCGGGGTGTCCAGTTCCACAACCCTATCGAACAGTTTCCGCCCCAAAAAGGAATCGCCATGGGTGCGGGGCATATTGGGATTGATCTGCGCCACCACCTTATCGGCCATTTCTATGGCCGCCTTGGTAGCTTCCACCGAAATACCCAGGGTACACATGCCGTGACGATCGGGCGGGGAAACCTGCACCAGTACCGTATCCACCTTTTGTACCCTGCGCCGGAAAAGCTGGGGCACCTCCGAAAGGAAAATGGGAATATAGTCGGCGTGGCCCTCCTGCACCAGCCTGCGTGTGGGGGCGCCTACAAAGAAGCAGCGGTTGCGCAGATGGCCGGCAAGTTTTTGGGGATCAATCGTATCCGGTTGTTCCGTGTGCAACTGCATCACCGTAATATCTTTTTTAGTCAAAGCATGTTCATAAAGCGATTCCAGCAGGGCAACCGGCGTGGCGGCCATGGAATGGGTGTATACATATTCTCCGGAATCGATAATCGATACCGCCTCCCGGGCGCTGCTCACAATATTTTGGGACATTTTTTATCTCCTGGTTAACAAAGGTATAGCTCGTTATGAATTTACGAATAAGACAGTACTATGGAAACCGAAAAAAGAGGCTGCGCGCAAGAATCTTTAATATCCGCCGACAACGCCAATAATAAAAGCCGTTATCTATGTTTAAACCGGCGGCTTCCGCTGGCGCTTAATAGTTTTGATTACTGGGCAGGCTTACCTAAATTAGGGGAAAGGACAAGGAGCCGGTATGAGTTTGAGTGAATATCTTACAGTTGATCATATAAAAGTACCCCTGGAGGCAACCACCCGCGACGGGGCCATCCGTGAACTTATCGAAATGATGGCGCCCCGGCTTGGCGACAGTGAAAAAGCCTATACCGCCGTGCTGGAACGGGAAAAAATTATGACCACCGGCGTGGGCAACGGTCTGGCCATCCCCCATTGCAAAAATGAATCATGCCCGGAATTTGCCGTGGCCCTGGGCGTTCAGCCCCAGGGCATCGACTTTGAATCCGTGGATAAACAGCCGGTTAAGATTGTGGTTCTGCTTGTGGGACCGGAAAACAGCCCCGCCCAACATATTAAACTGCTCAGCAGGATATCACGCCTGTTGAACAACGCGGAATTTCGCGACAACATATTAAAAGCCTCCTCCCCTCAGGAAATAGCCGCTCTGATCGATGAATACGACAATGCCCTGTAATTAATCCCCGAAACAGGTACAACCCGTATGGCTAAAAACGAAAAGAACAGCGTTATCGGCGGCTACCGCATCATCGAAAAGATCGGTGAGGGCGGCATGGCCGAAATATATACCGCCCAACAGGCGGCCTTGCGGCGCATGGTGGTTATCAAAAAACTAAAAGACCCCAACCGCGAGATTGTGGCCCGTTTCAAAAAAGAGGCCCTGCTCAGTGCCGGCTTCAGCCAGGAAAATGTTTTAAGTATTTATGATTTTATCTACCACGGACGCAGCTATTATCTGGTGATGGAATATGTGGATGGCGAAGACCTGCGCACCCTGCTGGATCGCCACTCGCCTTTCCCCATAGACATCGCCGTTCTGATCATTCTGGAGATCGCCCGCGGGCTGGAGTACACCCATAACCAAAACATCATTCACCGCGATATAAAGCCGGGCAATATTCTCATCTCCCGCGATGGTAAGGTTAAGCTGATCGATTTTGGCGTGGCCAAGGACGACGATGACTCCAAGCTGACCATGACCGGGCTTATCGTCGGCACCCCCGCCTATATGTCCCCGGAACAGGCCCACGGCGATCCGCTGACCCCGCAAAGCGACCTTTACGCCCTGGGTATTTTACTGTATGAGATGCTTACCGGACTGAAACCTTTTTACGGTTCCAACAACACGGAAATTCTGGCCAAGATCATCAAGGGACGCTACACCTCCGCTCCGGTGCTCAACCCGGAAATTCCCCGTAAAATTCAACGCATCATCCGTAAATCACTCCACCGCGACCGGCGCAGGCGCTATAAAACCGCCACGGCCATGATCCATGATCTGGAGAAAACCCTGCCCTGGCAACATCGCGGCCGTAAAAAAATCATTCTGGCCCGTTTTCTGGAACAGTTGGAATCCGCGCCGGCGGCCACCACCGACGAAACCCTGAAAATGAATATGGCCGAAAACGCCTCGGGCAAGGCCTGGATGGGCTGGCGTCTGTTATTGACCCTCTCCTTTATTTTGGCCTCCTTTAGCACTCTGCAACGCTTTCATAAAACCCAGATGGGCTATGTTCGTCTGGAGCACAGCGGTGAAAACATCGAACTGCGGATGGACGGCAAGCCCCTAACGGCCAGACCGGCCTCCACGCTTAGCGGTCCTTTTTTAAAAGGAACTCACGAAATCACCGCCCATAACATCCTGACCAATGCCAGCTATATCCGGGTATTTCATCTGTTCCCCGATGATACGGCCCGTATATCCCTGCGCTTTCCGGGAAACAGCCAGGGCAGCACCAGCCGCTTTCATATATCTCCGGCCGGCGCGCGCCTTTTCATCGACGGCATCCGCATCGAAAACATTACAGCCCCCTTGCAGTTAAGCCCAGGCTGGCACCGTATCCGCATCAGCGGCGGCGCAAACACCTGGATAGATGAGCAGCGTTTCTTCCGCCCGGCGGAAACCTATACCTTTGTTTACGATCTGAATAAAGGCCCCTGACAAACCGGCGGCCTGAAAAAGAGCCATGTCCGTGAACAATACCATTTCTTTGCTTCTCCCCGGTCAAGATCGCTCCATTCCCTCCGATAAGATTTTAAAATCACTAAAGCTGAAACCTATGAGATTTATCCTGACCCTTTCCCTTGTTTTTATTCTGAGCGCCTGCGGCGACGGATTGCTTACCAAAAAGGAGCCGCCCGCCGCCACAAATCCCAAGGCCGTTTCCCGCGTGGAGATGTACCCGACGGTGGCCGGCATGGCCCTGGTGCCCGGCGGCTGGTTCAACATGGGTTCCGAAAACGCCGATAATGAGAAACCGGTTCACCGCGTTTACATCGATGACTTTTATATGGATGAGACCGAGGTTACCGTGGCCCAGTTCCGGGAGTTCACAAAGGCCACGCGCCGTAAAATGCCCAGGCAACCGTCATGGAACCGGGGTAATCATCCCGTGGTGAACGTTACCTGGAAGCAGGCTGCCGCCTATGCCCGCTGGGCCGGGAAACGCCTGCCCACGGAGGCGGAGTGGGAATATGCCGCCCGCGGGGGCCAGATGAATTACGATTACGTTTTTCAGGGCAGCAGGGGGTATGGCAAAAATTATGAGAACATCGCCGATGAGTCCATGCGGCGCGTAAAATTTCATTTTCCCGTGGTGGAGGGCTACGATGACGGCTATGTCTACACCGCTCCGGTGGCCAGCTATCCTCCCAATCGCTTTGGCCTGTATGACCTGAACGGCAATGTGCTGGAATGGGTGGCCGACTGGTATGCCGACCGCTATCAGGCCGGGGAGCAGCGCAATCCCCGCGGTCCACAAAAAGGCTTTTACCGCTCCCTGCGCGGCGCATCGTGGAATCGTAGCGGAAAATATATGCGCGCCAGCTATCGCAGCTTTTTTAATCCCGGCGTCCGTTTTGAGTTTATAGGGTTCCGCTGCGCCCGGGACGCGCAACTGCCCATCAGCAGCCAACAAACGCCGGCCGCGGGAAAAATTCAATAACACAACCGTTGTCCGGCCATCCCCATATCCGGCCGGATATAAAATACGATAAGCACATTAACAACCTTAGGCCGGGGTAATACCATGCGTTCTTTTTTCTATCTGTTTTCCCTTGCATTCATTCTTACCGCTCAAAACAGCTATACCTTCTTAGACCGCCAGGCCATCGGCGCGGATATCTTTACGCGCGCGCATCCCGATCATGACGGACGCGGGGTGATCATCATGGTGATCGACAGCGGCGTTGATATGAGCGTACCGGGATTGCGCGATACCCCCCGGGACACGGTTAAAGTGATAGATGTGCGCGATTTTTCCGGCGAGGGCGACATCCCCCTTGATCCGGCCGAAAGCGGAAGGGAAAACAACGAAGAGTTTTTACAGGCGCCCGACGGACGCCGCCTGTACGGCCACGGTTCCTTTTTAGCCCTTTCCGCGGATTCCCTTTTTTATATCGGTTTTTTTGAAGAAAAGCAGTTTATAAACCCGCAATTTGCCGATCTGAACGGCAACGGCCGCCGGGATGATAGCTATGGTTTGGCCGTTTTTCTGGACAGCAGCGATGTGTGGCGGGCTGTTGTTGACCTGGATGGCGACGGTAACCTGCACGATGAAAAGGTGTTACGGGACTACGCCCAAAGCAGGCGACCGCTAAAGTTCCGCTCACCCGGCAGGCGCCCCGCTCCGTTCGGCGTGGCGCTTAAAGTAGATATGGATGAAGAAAAAGCCTTTTTCCATTTTGATGCCGGCGGCCATGGCACCCATGTGGCCGGAATTGCCGCGGGACATAACATAGGCCATATGGAAGGCTTTGACGGTATCGCTCCGGGCGCCCAAATCATTTCCCTTAAAATAGGAGACGAACGGCTTTCCGGAGCGGCGACAACCGGCAACAGCATGCGCCGGGCCTACGAGTTTATTGACGAATATGCCCGCACCCACCCGGAGCAGCCTATCGTGGCCACCATGAGTTACGGTATCGGCGCCGAAGAAGAAGGCGCTTCAGTGATGGAATATCAGATCAATGACCTGATAGAAAGCCACAACAACGTTTATGTTTGCCTGAGCGCGGGCAATGAGGGGCCGGGGCTCTCCTCCATCGGGCTGCCCTCCACGGCCGAACATGCCCTGACCGTGGGCGCGGTAAACACCGCCCGCAACGCGCGCGACAACTTTGCCGCCCATATCACAACCGAT
>JALXBH010000011.1 GCA_026991535.1 Calditrichia bacterium
CGATGCCGATACGCCCCACATAAGGCGAATAGTCCAGCGAAGTGATCTGCATTTGCGTGGTGCCTTCGATAAATTCGGGAGAGGGAATATCCCTGATCATGACGTCCAACAGGGGCAGCATATCCTTACCCTGTTCGGATTTTGAAAGCGACGACCAGCCGTTCTTGGCCGAAGCGTAAACCACGGGGAACTCAAGCTGGTCGTCATTGGCGCCCAGATCGATAAACAGGTCGTATATTTCATCCAGCACTTCATCGGGCCGGGCCTGGGGGCGATCCATTTTATTGATGACCACCACCGGCTTTAGTTGCAGAGCCAGCGCCTTTTGCAATACAAAACGGGTTTGCGGCATGGTGCCTTCAAAGGCGTCCACCAACAGCAGTACGCCATTGGACATTTTCAGCACGCGTTCCACCTCGCCGCCAAAGTCGGCGTGACCCGGTGTATCGATGATATTGATTTTATGATCGTTATAGCGGATGGAAATATTTTTGGAAAGAATGGTAATGCCCCGCTCCCGTTCCAAATCGTTGGAGTCCATGAAGCGTTCCTGTACCTTCTCATTTTCCCGGAAAAAATGGGTGTTTTTCAAGAGTTCATCCACAAGGGTGGTTTTACCATGATCGACGTGGGCGATGATGGCTACATTTCTTATTTTTGTAATATCCATGATAATCCTGATCTAATTTATGACAGCCTTTAATGTACACAATTTATCGCGAACGAAAAAGATATTTTTATATTACGTTACAAGGAGTCTATGCGGAGATATAGTAGTTTTTAAGTCGCGGCGTTATTTTTGTATGATGCAGAAAGAAATAGTCTCCGCGCCGGGAATAGCTGTCCACGGGTTTCAGCCTGTCATCGCCCACGGAGAGGAAAGCCCGGTAACCCAGTTTTTTTAATATATCAAAAACCGCGTTGGGCTCCAGCCCCTGACGGCGGACATAGGGTTCCTCGATTTCACAATAAATGGCGGGTTTATGGCTGCTCAACACCTTTTGCGCGCCCCTGAAGACAAAGTATTCATATCCTTCCGTATCACACTTTATAAAGTCGATCCGGTCAAGCTTATTCTCCCGGCAAAAGTGATCCAGCGGCAGGACGGGAACTTTTTCCAGACGGCAATTCTCCTCCGGCGCCCTGCAGATATGAGCAGTGGAGGTTTGCAGCTTCCATCCTCTTTTTACGGGTATGGCTATCTCCAGCGTATCCACGCGATCCGAAAGGGCCACGGGCACCACCGAAGCCCGGAAACAACGTCTTAGTTTGAGCATCCATTCCAAAACGCGGCGGCAATGGGTCACCGGTTCAAAACAAACCATGCGCCCTTCCCTTTTTATCAGGGGACAGGCAAAGCTGACGAAACGGCCGATATTGGCGCCGATATCCAGGATAACATCACCTTTTTTTATCAGCTCCCCGGCCATAATGCCCTTACCCGTGCCGTTAAAAGGCTGCAGGCTTTTTATGAGTTGTTCGCTAAAGGTGATGTAATGATGATAGCGTTCCGGGCCGATAAGAGCTACAAAAAGGCTCTTTAAATTTTTTTTCATACGAAATCCGGAAGTAGGTAAAACAATCCCGGCGCGGGCGAATATCCCATGCCGGGATCGATAGTAAAAACCACAGACCTAATATTTATAGCTGTCCGGCTTAAACGGACCATCTATGGGGGTATTGATATACTCGGCCTGGGTAGGGGTCATTTTGGTAATGACGCCACCAAAGCCGGCCACCATGCCCGCGGCCACTTCCTCGTCCAGCTTCTTGGGTAGCACGGTCACGGTAATTTTCTCCGGCGAGGGGTTGTCGGCAAATCGCGCCTTGTACAGATGTATCTGCGCCAGAACCTGGTTGGCAAAAGAGCCGTCCATTACCCGGGAAGGATGACCGGTGGCATTGCCCAGGTTGACCAGGCGCCCCTCGGAAAGCAGTATGATGTAATCATCGCGCGAGTCGCTGCGGTATATCTGATGTACCTGCGGCTTAACCTCCTGCCATTCCCAGTTATCGCGCATGAACTTGGTATCGATCTCATTGTCGAAATGGCCGATGTTGCAGACCACGGCGCCCGCCTTGATGGTTTTCAGCATATTGCTGTCACATACATTCAGATTGCCCGTGGTGGTGACCAGCAGATCGGTTGTGGACAACAGTTCTGTATTGATGCAGGAGATATCGCCGGTGTTTATGCCGTCCTTAAAGGGCGAAACCACCTCAAAACCATCCATGCAGGCCTGCATGGCGCAGATGGGGTCTATTTCCGATATCTTTACGATCATACCTTCCTGACGCAGACTCTGGGCGGAACCCTTGCCCACATCGCCATAACCGATCACCAGCGCCTTTTTACCGGACATCAGCATGTCGGTACCACGCTTAATGGCATCGTTCAGACTGTGACGACAGCCGTATTTGTTATCATTTTTGGATTTGGTTACCGAATCATTAACGTTGATGGCCGGCACCTTGAGTTCGCCCTTTTCCAGCATTTCATACAGACGATGCACGCCGGTGGTGGTTTCCTCGCTGATACCATGAATGTTTTTCAGCACCTCGGGATACTTTTCATGCAGCATGGCGGTAAGATCGCCTCCGTCATCCAGCACCATATTGGCGTCCCAGGGCTTGCCGTCTTCCAGAATGGTTTGTTCGATGCACCAAAAGAACTCCTCCTCCGTCTCCCCTTTCCAGGCAAAGGTGGGGATGCCTGCTGCCACAACGGCGGCGGCGGCGTGATCCTGGGTGGAAAAGATATTGCAGGAAGACCAGCGCAGTTCCGCGCCCAGCTCCACCAGCGTTTCCATCAATACGGCCGTCTGGATGGTCATATGAATACAACCCAGAATTTTGGCGCCTTTCAGGGGCTTTTCCTTACTGTATTTTTTACGCAGGGTCATCAGGGCGGGCATCTCCCGCTCGGCCAGGGCTATTTCCCTCCGTCCGAAATCAGCCAGCCCGATATCGGCAATTTTATAATTATTCTCCTTAAGCATATATACTCCTGTTCTTATGCGTTTATATTTTCATCGTTTTTATTACAGAGATTCTTTCCATCTTTTTTATGACCCGGCTTATTGCCCGGCAACCTTGCGGACTTTATATATCCAGGGTCTTTTAACCGCCTTTTCTAACAGCAATGCCCGCCGATTCTTTTCGGATGATAATAATGAGTCACCGGGAAAATGAGAGCCTCACTGAAGTAAAGACGCGGAATCTAAAAATTAGATAGCATTAAATGTAATAAATCTTTAAACGCGTTCATAAATTATTTAACTTCAACTTCTGTTTTATCGGTAAAATTTCATTTAAATTCACTTTATTGGATTTAAAACATCAATTCACCCTGTTTAAACGTATCCGTTTTTCTTTTATGATGGGATGCCCATATGCAACGAGCTGACGTTTTATCATTTCTTCGGGATAGCGATTGTCCGCTCATCGATGTGCGTTCACCGGCGGAGTTTGCCCGCGGCCATATTCCCGGCGCTTACAATATCCCCCTGTTGGATGATGACGAACGCCACGAAGTGGGTAAAAAATATGTACAGACCGGTCGGGAACAGGCTATCGAGCTGGGGCTTGAGTTGGTGGGGCCCAAAATGGCTATCCTGGCCCAGTCGGCAAAAGGCCTCTCGGAAGAGCGACAGCGCCGCGTTTATTGCTGGCGCGGCGGCATGCGCAGCGAAAAGATGGCCTGGTTGTTTGAGTTGAGCGGTTTACAATGTACGGTACTTAATGGCGGCTATAAGGCCTATCGCGGAACGATTATGGAAGCTTTTGGGCACATTGAACATCTCATCTTAATCCAGGGGCCCACGGGATCGGGCAAAACGGAGATTCTTAAGGCCATAAGGGATTTGGGCATGCAGGTCATCGATCTGGAAGGCCTTGCCCGTCACAAAGGTTCCGCGTTCGGGCACCTGGGTCAGGGAGAACAACCGACCAGCCAGCAGTTTCATAACGATATCTTTCATGTAATGCGGGATTTCGATTTAAGCCGCCCCGTATTTGTGGAGGCGGAAAGCGCCAATATCGGCCGGGTTAATCTCCCGGATACCCTGTGGGCACGGATGAAGAAAAGCCCCGTTATACATATTGATATCGACCGGGCTGCCCGCTTCAGGCATCTTATGGAAAATTACGGTCGTTATCCCATCGGAGAGCTGCTGCAGTCCACACAACGGATTGCCGCCCATCTGGGTGGTCGCCGGCTGTCTCTGGTAACGGAGCTGTTGAAACAGGGAGACGTCCGGCAGGCGGTATCGGAAGTATTGGACTATTACGACGCCAGTTATGAGCGTTCCCGGAAGCATCACCTTAAGGAGATTCTTTTTACCTATCACAGCGCGCAATTTGATCCGCGGGCGGCGGCGCGTTTTATTGCCGAAAAACTCAATCAGGAGGAGAGGCTCCATGCCCATTGAAACGATTAAGCTGACCCAATACTCGCACGGCTCCGGCTGCGGATGCAAGATATCCCCGGAAACGCTGACGAAAATCCTGGCCACCAATGAAGTACCTGTTCCCGATCCGCGCCTGTTGGTGGGTAACGATACCCGTGACGACGCGGCCGTTTATGCCCTGGATGATGAAAGGGTGATCATCAGTACCACCGATTTTTTTATGCCCATTGTGGATGACCCTTTTGATTTCGGCGCCATCGCCTCCGTAAATGCCATCAGTGATATTTATGCCATGGGCGGGACGCCGATTATGGCCATCGCTATTTTAGGCTGGCCGCTGGATAAGATTCCGGCAGAAGTTGCCGCGGAGGTCTTGCGCGGAGCGCGCTCTGTTTGCGGGCAGGCCGGCATTTCCCTGGCCGGCGGCCACAGCATCGACGCCCCCGAACCCATCTTTGGCCTGGCGGTTACCGGCACGGCCCAAAAGAAGGAGCTGAAAACCAACGATGCCGCGCAAGCCGGTGATCACCTTTATCTCACCAAGCCCCTGGGGGTCGGCATTATGACCACGGCCCAGAAACGGGGACTTTTGCTTGAGGAAGACCTGAAGGAAGCCCGCAAATGGATGACCACGCTCAACTCGCTGGGGCGCGACCTGGCTCAACTGGAGGGTGTGCATGCCCTGACCGACGTTACCGGTTTCGGTCTGCTGGGGCATTTGCTGGAGTTGTGTCAGGGCAGCAAAGTTAGCGCCACAATCTCCTACGGTCGCGTCCCCCGTATGACGGGTCTGGAGCGCTACATAAAACTCAAAACCTTTGCCGGAGGCGTTCAACGCAACTTTGACAGCTACGGGCAGCATATCAGCCCCATGAGTGAAGAATACCGCGCCGTGCTTTGCGACCCTCAAACCAGCGGCGGTCTGCTTATATCCGTCTCCCCGGAACAGGCCCCGGCCGTGGAAAAAATGCTTAAAGAGAGAAACTGGCCACACCGTTCCATCGGCAGGATTGAAAACGGCGACTCATCACATATCATACGGGTTACCGACTGATGTTCGATCAACAATTCTGGGACAGTTACTACAGGGAGCGGAACCTTCCCTGGGACATGGGGGAAGTTTCCCCTCCGCTAAAAGCCTATATTGACCAACTGACCGATAAACAAAAAAAAATACTCATTCCCGGCGCGGGCAACGGTCATGAAGCGGAATATCTCTGGCAACAGGGTTTTCATAATATATATGTTCTTGACATATCCCCGCTGCCTTTAAAAAACTTGCGGGAAAGGATTCCCGATATGCCGGACGAACAACTTATCCGCGGGGATTTTTTTAGGCACAAAGGAAAATATGACCTTATTTTAGAGCAAACCTTTTTTTGCGCGCTGCACCCTTCCCTGCGCCAGCGCTACGCGGCCAGGATGCGCGAGCTTCTTAGTCCCGGCGGGAAACTATGTGGTCTGTTATTTACTTTTCCCCTGGATATAAACCAGGACAAGCCCCCCTTCGGTGGTTCCCCGGAAGAGTATGATGCATTATTTTCCCCTTATTTTTCCGAAGTGCGGATCAGCCTCTGCTACAATTCCCACCCGGCACGAAAAGGCAACGAAGTGTTCTTCCAACTCGGTAAACCGGTACGATAAACTTTTGACCAGCAAACAACGGTTCCTTATTTAGCCCCTTTAATACCCGATATAACCTTGTAAAGAAAAATAATCGAGTACCATCAGATAAGGGGTTCGCATGTTTAGTCGTCTTTCCATAACATTCAAAATACTTATGATTGTGGGCATAAGCGCCATGCTGGTTATGGCTATTACCATTTACAATTTCAATTCCGATCTCAGTGAAGAGATCGAAAACGCCATGGTGGAAAAGGCCAGCGCATTCACGGCTGTGGCTGATGAGGCCAAGAATCACATGTCCCGCCTGCATAAGGCCGGCGCCATAAATAAGGAAGAACTGCTGGCGGAAGCCCAGGAAATTATTGCTAATAATGGTAATTATCAGGATACCCGTTTTTTTGAAACCATACCTGTTGTGGCCGGTTGGACGGCGGCGGGCAAGGCGGCTAAACGGGAAAACATGGTTTTCAATATTATCTCTTTCGATGCCCGGAATCCCGACCATGATCCGAACAGGGACCCGGTAAACGGAGCTTTTCGCGCAAAGCTTCTGCGTACCGCCAATGAAAAGGTAGAACGACATGAGGCGGATTATGTTGTGGAACTCAACGAGAAGGACAACAATTACTACTTTGTACGCCCTATAAAGTTGGAAAAGGGCTGCATAACCTGTCATGGCAATCCGGCCAACAGCCCCAATGGCGACGGAACCGATATGCTGGGTTTCCGTATGGAGAACTGGAAAGTTGGCGATATACACGGTGCTTATGAGGTCGTTATTCCCAAGTCGGTTATCGACGATAAGCTGAGCGCCTCCATGACCAGTAACATGATACTCTTTGTTGTAATGGTTATTCTTTCCGTAGGTGGCATCTTCGTCCTTATTAAGAAAGTGATAGTCAGCCCAATTCAGGATTGCGTAGGATTTGCGGAACAAATTCAGGATGGTGATTTAAGCGGCGAGTTGGAGGTAAAAAGCGAGGATGAAGTAGGACAGCTAACCCATTCCCTTAATGAAATGGTTTATAATCTGCGTAAGGTTACCGGCAATGTTATTGAGAATGCCACTAAAATCAATAGCATGTCCGAGGATTTCAAACATATCTCGGATACAGCCAGCGCAAACGCCGGCGGATTAAGCGAGAAATCCAACGCCGTAGCCTCGGCGGCAGAGCAACTTAACGCCAGCATGGCTACTGTTTCCAGCTCCGCGGAAGTAACCACACAAAACATCAATCTGGTAGCCAATTCCACGGAAGAAATGTCCTCGACGGTTTCCGAGATTTCACAAAATACACACCGGGCCCAGGAAATCACCTCCAAGGCGGTTACCGCCGTACAACTGGCCACCACTCAGGTCAATGAGTTGGGTAATGCCGCGGAAGAGATAAATAAAGTCATGGAAGTTATCAATGAAATCAGCGAACAAACCAAGCTGCTGGCCCTTAATGCCACGATTGAAGCTGCACGGGCCGGAGAGGCAGGCAAAGGTTTTGCCGTGGTGGCCAACGAGGTTAAGGAACTGGCCGGACAGACCAATACCGCTATAGAAAACATAAAAAATAAGATTGAAAACATGCAGTCATCCACGGAAGGTACTGTAGAGCAGATTTCTTCCATCAACAAGGTAATCAGCGAGGTTAATGATATTGTTACCAGCATCGCTTCTGCCGTGGAAGAGCAATCGGTAACCACCCAGGATATCGCGGGTAATGTTAAACAGGCGGCCACGGGTGTATCCGAAATGGCCCATAATATTCACCAGGCGGCCGAGGTTACCCAAATGGTGGCGCAGGATATCATAACCGTGGATAATACCAGTCATGAGATCCATAATATGAGTACCAGCGTCAACAATGAAGCGGTTCAGCTTTCCGAGCTGAGCAAGGAACTGAATGACGCGGTCAGCCATTTTAAACTAAACTAAAACCTTAACAGGTATGTCCAACGGCCGGCAGGGGTCGTTGGACTCTCCTGTTTTCCCCTTTACTTGAAACCAAAGAACACACAATATCCACTTCTTCTAAACATCCGGCGCCTTATCTTCCGGGCTTTCCGTGTTCATAATTTTCTTCAGATTATCAAGGCCCTGTTCCAGTGCAGGCCCCAACTGCTCTTCCATATCCATAAAAAGCAGCATGATATTCATGGGATAGGGCATATCCCCTTCAAATCCCCAGGTAACCCGGGTGCTGTCCGCGGATAGCGGCTCAATTTCCATATAGGCTTTTCCCACGGCTTCGTACGGTTTTATAAATCTTAACTCATAGTCAATACGCTTTCCATCCTCTATAGAGACGATCTCCTGCTCGCCGCTGCCCACATTTTCATCCTCACTGTCCCAGGCTGAAACAAATCCGGGTTTTCCATCCTCCCCGCGATAGCTTTTTTTCATACCGGGATCCATGCGGGCCCATACGCTGAATTCATCCTGATTTTTCAGGAGTTTCAGATAACTAAATACCAAACTGTCGGATTTGTTGACGTCCACCTGTCTTTGCACGGTATAACTTTTGGGAGCGATCAACATTACCGAAATGATCAAAAACAGTACCAATACCACAGCGATTAATATTTTTTTCAAGAGTCCCTCCTTTGTTAGTATTGTGACTGTGGGAAACGGTTTTGCTAATTGAATTATTCCCTTATATGCTCATTGTCTTTGAAGAAGACATTTTCTAACTTTGGCTTTTTTAAGGAATAATATCATGGAAAGCATAAAAAAAGAGCTACTTATAATCGGTGCGGGCCCTATCGGCCTGGCCTGTGCCATTGCCGCCCAAAAAGCGGGTCTCGATTACATCGTCATCGAAAAAGGGGTACTGGTAAACAGCATTTTTCACTTCCCCACCAACATGACCTTCTTTTCCACCTCGCAGTTACTGGAGATCGGTGACGTCCCCTTTATCGCTCATGGGGACAAGCCCACGCGCCGTGAAGCCCTGGAGTATTACCGCCGGGTAGCCGAAAGCTGGAAGCTGAATATAAACCTTTATGAAGCGGTTACGGATGTATCATCCCCGGAGGGCGCGGGGCATCGTGTTGAAACGGAAAAAAGCATTTACACAGCGGATTACATAATTGTTGCCACCGGATTTTACGATACGCCCAACCTAATGGGCATTCCGGGCGAGGAGCTGCCCAAGGTAAAGCATTACTATGACGAACCCCACCCGTATGTGGGCCAAAAAATTGTGGTGGTGGGCGGCGGCAATTCCGCGGCGGACGTGGCCATAGAAACCTACCTTAAAGGGGCAGAGGTGACCATGGTTATCCGTGAGGATACTTTTAAGGACAGCCTGAAGTATTGGATTCGTCCCAATCTGGAAAACCGCATCCGGGAAGGGGCTATCCATGCTTATTTCAACAGCATGTTGAGGGAAATCCGGGAAAATGAGGTCGACATAGAAACGCCCGCGGGGCCCGTTACCCTGGAAAATGACTTTGTTCTGGCCATGACCGGCTATAAACCGGATTATCCTTTTTTAAGAAAAATCGGTATCCATATCAATGAAGATGCGCTAAAAATACCACGACATGATCCTGAAACGCTGGAGACCAATGTATCCGGTATTTTTTTGGCCGGCGTCGTCAATGGCGGCATGCACACGGGACGCTGGTTTATAGAAACGGCCCGAATTCACGCTGATATTATTATCGATCAGATATCAAAGAAGAAAGAAGCAAAATGATTGGCCGCCGCTCATGCCAGGCGGATTAGTCTACATATTCTTTACGCCAACATATCGCCTGTTCAAGTTCCGACTCCAATCTCAGGTACTCTTTTAAGTTTCCGCCATGCTTTTGCGCCCCTTTTATCAATATCTCAAGTTTTAGTCTCATATTTTTTACCAATTCCTGAAAATAATCATATCGAAGATTTTCATCCCTTAGATGTTTGGCCATGGCCAGTACACGGTAATAATCCATAAGAGGCGTCGTTCGTGAAAGCTGATCTCCATGTCCGCCGTACTTTATCACGGACTCCTTTTCATCCAGACCGATAGGGTGATTTTTTAGAATGCGCAGCCAGAAATCATAATCCTCCGCTACCGGCAGGTGCGGGTCAAAGCCACCGGTTTCCCGCCAAAGTTCTTTTTTAAAAATAACCGCCGAGGGCGAAACAATACAAAACGGCAAGGCTTCCTTGAAAATCCAACCACCCGTCTTGCGGTGTTTCTTTTTTGGATTTACCCGCCGGCCATTGCGTATCCAAATCTCCTGAGACTGGAAAATTTTAAGACCGGGGTTTTGCAGATGATAGGCATATTGGTTCATTAATTTTTTAGGCATCCAGGCATCATCGCTATCCAACAGGGCAATCCACTCCCCTGTTGCCTGTTCGATGCCCCGGTTACGCGCGGAGGAAACACCCTTGTTCTTCTGACGGATCACTATAATATCTGGCTGATATCCGTTTAAGACTTTGCTGGTGTCATCCGTGCTGCCGTCATCCACCACAATGACTTCCCATGGCGGGTATTTTTGCCCCAAAACCGAATCCAACGCGCGCGGCAAAAGGGCCGCCCGGTTATAAGTGGGAATGACAACGCTTATGTGCATATTTATTTAAAGCCTGAAGTTTATTTGTGGGAACGGCTAAAATAAAAAAATCCCGGTCGTCGTTCAAAACCGGGATTTCAGGGGGTATGTTAAGGAAAGTTATTTTCTTCCTTGGCTGTTATCACGCTGTGTGATGCGGATAGCTTTTCTGGACAAATCCAGCATGACGTCATAAAACATGTAGATAAAAGGAATAGCCATTAAAACCGTTACCGTTATCTTTAAAAAATCAGTCATCTTTTTTGCTCCGTTGTTTTTGCCTATGTACGATGGAGCCTCGGAAAAGGTTGCCTTCTTTTTTAACTTTTTTATCATTTTGGCAGAAAAACATTATTACCGGCATGGCTTATATAAACATCGATCCCTCATCCTCGTCTTCTCCTGGCATCATACCGCTAAGCATATCATGAAATCGCAACCGGTCATCCTGCGGCGTTTTACTTAAAAACGAGAATTCGGCCAGGCCATAGAGGATAAACTCCTTTAAAACCATTTTATCCCTCGAGTCAAAATCAGGGAAATAGGCATCTACAATAGTACCAACGCCCCTCACCTCGTTCAATGTCTTTTCATAGTTTTTCTGATCCGCGTCCAGAATCAGCTCCACATATTTTCCCCGGTTAAACCAGTCAACCACGGAGGTATAGGGATTGCCTTCTTCATTGTTACGCGCTTTTTCAGGATCGGGAAAAAAATTCTTAAAATGTTTACGAATGGATTTATTTATCAGAATGTGGGCGATTTTTAGCGGCCCTTCCTGTTCGCCCTCATAGACCAGTTCCACTTTACCCGTAATCGAGGGGATCGCCCCATAAAGATCGCTTATACGGGCGGTTGTGGCGTTTTCTCCGTTTATCAGCATGCGTCGTTCGGCGGTGCTGTACACATTTTCCAGGGCGCTGATGGTCAGCCGCGCCGATACACCGCTGTTTTGATCTACATATTCACTTTCCCTGGCCTGAAATACACACTCCTCAATGAGCACCTTTATCAGGTCCGGCACGTATATCGCATCCCGCTGTTCCGGGGTGATACGCGCTTCCTGCTCGGTTATGCGCCCCGCTTCTTCCAGGGTACGCGGATAGTGGGTCAGTATCTGGCTGTCTATGCGGTCCTTCAATGGCGTAACAATGGAACCGCGATTGGTATAATCCTCGGGGTTTGCCGTAAAGACAAATTGAATATCCAAAGGCAGCCGCAGTTTAAAACCGCGAATCTGGATATCTTCCTCCTGCAGGATGTTAAACAGGGCTACCTGAATGCGGGCCTGTAAATCGGGCAGTTCATTGATAACAAAAATGGAGCGATGTGCGCGGGGAATTAAACCGTAGTGTAAAACCCGTTCATCGGAAAAAGGCAGTTTCAAATTTGCCGCTTTAATGGGGTCCACATCGCCTATCAGATCGGCAATGGTCACATCGGGGGTGGCCAGTTTTTCCGTATAGCGCTCGCTTTTATACACCCATTCCAGCGGTGTATTGTCCCCCTCTTTCCCAATACGGTCTTTTGCATAACGGGATATGGGGTGAAAGGGGTCATCATTAAGCTCGGAGCCTGCAACCACGGGTATATAGGGGTCAAGAAGATTTTCCATCAAACGGGCCATGCGGGTTTTGGCCTGACCCCGCAAGCCAAGAAATATCATATTGTGTCGCGACAGAATGGCCCGTTCCACTTCCGGGATCACCGTCCGTTCATATCCGATGATTCCGGGAAAGAGCACTTCTTTCTTTTTCAGTTTTCGTATCAGATTTTCCCGCATTTCATCTTTAATACTCCTGGAAACATAACCGCTTTTTCTTAAATCACCCAGTGTTTTTATTTTCTCAATGTCATATTCTAGCATAACGAATACCTTCTATCGGGTTCTCTTTTTTCTGTTTCGTACATAATCTTCAAAAATGTATTCACCCAGCCCCTTCAGGTCACTGTAAAAAGCGCGACCATGATTTATTTTGGTAAAATCTCTGACAAACTGTTGTAAATAAGGATCGCTGGCTATCATAAACGTGGTGACCGGAATGTTCAGCCTGCGGCAACGCGCGGCCTGGTTAAGGGTTTTATTGATAATTTTCCGGTCAAGACCATAGCTGTTTTTATACAGGCGGCCGTTTTCTATAATGCAGGTCGGTTTACCGTCTGTAATCATAAAAATCTGCTTATTGTGGGTCTTACGCCTTCGTAAAATATCCATGGCCAGTTCAAGTCCGGCATGGGTGTTGGTATGGAACGGGCCCACCTGCAGATAAGGCAAATCACGGATAGCCACCGGCCAAGCCTGATTGCCAAAAACAATAATATCCAGGGTATCCTTCGGATAGCGTGTGGTTATCAGCTCCGCCAGAGCCATGGCCACGTTTTTGGCGGGGGTGATACGATCCTCGCCATAGAGAATCATGGAATGGGATATGTCGATCATCAACACCGTGGAAGTCAATGTTTTGGCTTCCATCTCGCGCACAACCAAATCCTCCTCGGTCATCATAAAGTCATCCAGGCCATGATTGATCTGAGCGTTTCGTAAGGAAGTCGTGGCGTCAATATTATGCGCCTCATCGCCATAGACAAAACGGCGGTTCTCCGAGGTCGTCTCGTCTCCAGGGCCACTGAACGGTGTGCGGTGATTGCCCCGGCCCGACTTTTTCAATTTCCCGAAAATTTCATCCAAAGAGCGTTTGCGGATCGTTTGCCCTGCTTTGGGCCTGACCTTAAACAGGCCGGGCTTCTCCGGGTCATCCTCAATATAGCCCTTTTCCTTTAAATCACGGATAAAATCGCCCATGCCATAAGCATCATCCGTCAATTGGTGTTTTTGATCCAGTTGATTCATCCAGTTAAGCGCTTCGGTCACGCTTCCGCCGGAGTAGGTAAGTAATTGCAGAAAGATATCCAATAACTTATCAAAGCGATTTTTTGACGATCCATCCGCGATAAACCTGGAGAAAAATACTTTATGCATGGCGATCTTTTTATTTTTAAAACGGTATAACGGTTTTGATGTTCAGATTATTCTGTCAGCAACAAAATAAAAAGACAGAAGCTCCCTGCCCTGTTATCCTGTTTGTCTTTTCACGGGCAGGGGCTTATATTGCCGGCGTAAAAATCCGGCGTCTGTGTCTTTTCCCGCGCCGGACCTGTGGAACAGTTCAGGAAGATAACAATATGGCGGACATTGCCAAAGTCATTCAGGACAAACTAAGCGGACAGGCCAATCCCCAAAAGGCAGAGTGGCTTGAAAACTATGTCAAGCACAACATAAAATCAAAAGGCGTCGGGATACCCGCTATCCGGGCCATTGTAAAAGAAGTCAACCGTGAATATGGCTTATCTTCCGCCCCATTTCATCAACAGACCAATGTGCTGAACAGGCTCATGAGCAGTCCTTTTACGGAAGACAAGCTGGCGGCTGTTTTGTATCTGCAGCTCTTTTGGAAAAACACAAAACCGCGCGCGATTCTGGATGTAACCGCCGGGTGGTTTGACCACCGGTGGATAAGCGACTGGAACGTCTGTGACTGGCTCTGTGTACGCCTGTTAACGCCGATGGTGGATGCCTGGCCTGAAGCAGCGCTAAAAGAATTTGCGGAATGGAATAAAAGCGCCTGCCTGTGGAAGGCAAGGGCTTCGCTGGTTCCTTTTGCCCAATGTAAAACTCTCCGTGAACACAGAAAGACCGTTGAGATTTTTTCCACGGCGCTTATTAAACGCGAAGAACGGTTTTGCAAAACAGCCGTGGGTTGGGTGCTGCGTGAGTTTTCAAAACTGGATACAGGATTTGTACAGGAATTTCTTGCCCGCCACCGGGAATGGGTCACCGCGGAAGTCAGGCGAAACGCTCTTAAGTATATAAAAGATTAGGCTACATAACTATCCGGGACTCTCTTCCCGCAGTCCGGTCTTAAAAAAATATAACTCCCTGAAAGCGGGTTGCTTACTTTTATTCCCCAGCAGGTGTTGAAGTTTGGCAAAGAAAAGATTTTCCTCCTCAATTTCCCGGTCATGTCTTTCCAGGGTCTCCCGCAGTAGTTGTACCTTTTTGCTGTTCACGCCCGGACAGTCGGGAGCGGGTTTTACAAAAATCCACTCACTCTTTTCCGTTTCCGCGTCCCACCGTCGTCCCAGGGGGGCCAGGCTGCATATTAACGGCTTATGCAGCGGATGCAGGCGACACAGGCCTGTAACCGCTCCGTCTTCACCGAGACTGTTTTCCAAAAATGGACAAAAACGCAGTTTTTTATAATGTTTAAACAAAATTCGCGGTCTCCAGGCCCCATTCTCCCCCTGTTCCAACACCACCAGTTTACGGCGAAACAGCTCTTCCGTGTGGTCATATCCCAAATGAACAGCCATCCGTTTTAAATCGCCGGGATTAAGCCAAACCCGCTGATCACCCGTGCAACAATTCCCGCACCGGGTACATTCAAAGCGGTATTCCCCAATAACCTGAGGAAAAGCTTCCAGCTTACCCATTAAACGGCCTTTCATTTTTACTTTGTCCCATAGAGGTAATCGAAACCGACCAGTACCTGCCAGGAAAAGCTTTTATAATCATTCTTATATCGATCCCTTTCGTATATATATTTTATAAACAGATCCGAATGCTTTGACAGATCATATACTGTTTTCAGATATATACTGCTGCGTTCACCCAGTCCGGAGACATTCACCTGTTCACTTCTTATCTCCTGTTTTGACGGCAGAAGTATCAACGAGCCGTTAAGCAACAATGATGCGTCCCTGCCAAGCATCATGGCCATGTTAAAGCGTATGCGATGTTCCCGGCCGCGATAAGGAGAACCTTCGTATATATAGTAGCGGTAAGCCAACGAAAAAATCAACCCACCCTTATGGTCAAACCGCATCACCGGACTGTACCGGAGGCCGCTGTCCATGCTTTCGTCAATGAAATATTTTTCCCAGGCTGCGCCAAAGGACACGCTATTTTCCCGCCCCAGGCGATACAGGAAAACAGTTTCCAGCGGAACGGATATTACACCTTCATCCCGTTGTGCAGAAAAAATCTGTTTTTTAATGCCTCCGCCCGGTAAAAACATCAGGCGGCGGTTCAGGATCACCCGTGTTTGCAGACGGCCCTCCATAACGGTATATGCGTACTCCTGATCCCTGCCCGGGGAAAGGTTAAGCGCGCCGGCATGCAGCAGGGCACTAAGGGGCCATTCTTTAATCTTCATGGAATAGTCCAGGCGCCCGTTCCAGCGCCAGGAAAAAAGCGCGGAGGCTCCCAGCAACAGTTCGGGGGCAAAGGAAGTTTTAAATCCCAAGGTGTGGTTTTCATCTTTCTGCCCGGATGAATATCGGAACACAAGACGCGCCAGAGGTCCCGCCTGTAAACGGTTACCTTCGATAACTCCCGATTCCGCCGTAAGCCGGAAACTCCTACCCTGTCCGGTTCGCGCAAAACAAAAGATGACTATGCTCAGGAGCCCAAAAACGCTCCTAATCAGGGTTGTGTTTAAACGGATGTACGTTCCCACGGCATCAGTTGCCCTTTAGGCGGGCTAAGATTTCCGCACGCAGTTGTAACAACTGTTTTTGTCCCTCCGTTAAGGCCCGCAGATAGTTTTCCGTTGAAAGGGAATCCGCCTCAATACTTATGTTTTCCCGTTCGTTTGATATTAATAAAAAACTGTTGAGCTGCGCGATATTAAATAAAAATGGCGCTGATTCAACAAAATTTCCGCTTCGGGCCGCATTGTCGGAAACAAATCCCTGTGCCCCTGCTTCTCCTTTTCGTTCCAACAAGTCTCCTGAATAGACATCATCAAAAGCGTAAACATCCTCGATATCCGCCTGAAAATCCCTTGACCTTTGTTCTAACCGGAGAAGGCTTTGCAACTCTTCCCGCTTTTGGCCTATTACCGCCAGACTGCTGTCCACATCCTCAAGAGTATTTTTTAAATAAGCCCGGTATATTCTTTTCCCCGTGGAATCCGTTTTTTGCAGGGATATGGCGTGAATGAGTTGCTGATTAAAGGAAATCCGCGGAATCCAGGGAGATACATACAAACGCCTTGTTTGCAGGGACGCCAGTTGTTTTTCCAGGATTCGGTGTTTTTGGGCATCCGCCTTTGGTAAGACTGTGCTTAGCGAATCTATACGAGCAGAATATTGGCGATAAAGCTGTTGCCTTAATCGGCTCAACCGGGTTTCTGTCCGTGTCAGTTCCCTGTATTTTTTTTCCAGCAGATCGCTTTTCCGCAAACCTTCGGCCATAAGTTTTTTCAGAAGGGACTCGTCTCGTCGCGGCTTACCCTTTTGGACGTCAATACGGGCCAATAGCGTGTCCAGTCGCGCTCGTTCCCTGGCAAGGGTTTCTTTTTGCAGGCCATAGTTCCGGTTGAGCTTTGTCCATTCCAGTTCCATAACTTTTAAGGTTTGGCCAAATGCAAAAGTGGTGAAAATCATTATAAAAAAAAGCTTTTTCATAATAAACCGTGCTTCTCCAGTTTATAATAAAGGGCTCCTGTTTTAATGCCTAGCATTCTCGCTGTTTTGCTTCTGTTATATCCGCAATGTTCCAGGGCTTCTTTGACTCTTCTTTTTTCATAGAGCTCCAGGGCTTCATCCAGAGGTAAACGATCCAGCACCGCCATGCCCCGTGCCTGCTCCCCTCCCAGGTATGCTTCTATGGTCGCAGCTGAGATCAATGTTTCCGACGAAATGACGACCAGTCTCTCCACCATATTTTCCAGTTCACGTATATTTCCCGGCCAGGAGTAACGACTAAGACTTTTTAACGCCTCTTCACTAAAGCGGAGATTCTTTTTCATTTGTCTGTTTAGTTTTTGTAAAAAAAATGTGGCCAGCAGTGGTATATCCTCGACTCTCTCCCTCAGGGGAGGCAGACTTATGGGAATGATGTTCAACCGGTAATAGAGGTCTTCACGGAATTCACCGGCCTGCACCGCTTTTAACAGTTTACGGTTACTGGCAGTCACAATGCGTATATTCACCTTCAACGTTTTTTCTCCGCCAACCCTTTCAAATTCCTTTTGCTGAACAGCTCTTAACAACTTTACCTGAAGTCTTTGGGAAACTTCGCTGATTTCATCCAGAAACAATGTACCGCCGTCGGCCAGTTCGAAGCGCCCCTTTCTTTGGCGGATAGCGCCTGTAAAGGCCCCTTTTTCATGACCGAATAATTCGCTTTCCAACAGATTGTCATTCAACGCGCCGCAGTTTACCCGTATAAAGGGCTTATCCGCCCGCTTACCCGACTGATGAAGGGCCCGGGCCACCAACTCCTTACCTGTTCCGCTTTCACCCTCAATTAATACGGCGCTATCTTCGGAAGCCACCCGCCTTATCATATCATGAATCTTTTGCATGACCGGAGAACGACCTATCATTTCGGGATAGCGGCTTGCCAGTTCCTCGGTCAGATAACGATTTTCATCCTCAAGGTGATGTAATTGCCTGTTTTTATCAATCCGTTCAAAAATCCTGTCTACACGCAGGCGCAGTTCTTCATTGCTAAAAGGCTTTGTCATAAAATCAACCGCGCCCAACTTCATGGCTTCCACAGCTTTTTCAACATTGCCATAGGCCGATATCATTAAAACCTCGCTTTGCGGCCGCCATTGTTTTACAACATTTAATACGGCCATGCCATCCAGGGGAGCCATACGCAGATCACTTATCACCAGGGGAAAAGGAGCTGCTTTAAATTTTTCCATGGCCTCCTCCGCGTCTGTACAGGCCGTTACCCGGTACCCCTGGCGGTTCAGGCTTTCACTCATCCCCATAAGCATGGTTTCATTATCATCGATAATCAGAATCCGTTTATCCCCGAGGCTCATTTTGCACACCGTTTTTAGGTATTTCAATAGAAAATGTCGTTAATGCTCTTGTGGATTCCAAATATAGGAGCGCTCCGTTAAGGGTACATAGTTTTTTTGAAAAAGCAAGTCCGAGGCCGCTGCCGTTGACTTTGGTTGTAAAAAAAGGTTTGAACAGGTTCGTACGTATCTCCCCGGTAACGCCGGGGCCAGAGTCGCTTACCTGCAATACATATTTCCCCCTGGCAAAATTACCCCGAACCAGCACCCGGCCTTCTTGTTCCACAGCCTCCAGGGCATTCTTTACCAGATTGAAAAGAATCTGCCGCAGATGACTGCGATCAAAAAATATCCGTACCGGTTTAATTTCCGACTGCCAACATATATTCTTTTCCGTAAACATCTCCCGCAAACTGTTTTTTACTTCACTAAGGATGACAATCGGGTCCACAAACTCCGGTTGCGGTTCAAGCGGCTTATTCAACTCGATGAAGGAAGCAATGTACTTCTTTAGCTCGGAAGTCTCTCTTAAAATCGTCCCGGCTTTCTGCCGGGTTGAGGTATTGTCCGTATTCTCTTCCTGTATCAGTCCTGCCAGTAATTCAATCCCCCCCAGAGGATTGCGGATTTCATGGGCAATCTGTGCCAGCAATTGTTCTCTTTCCCTGTGCTGTTCCGATAAATCAAGCCTCATCTGCTCCATCGTATCCCGCAATACAGTCAATTCGCCATATATATCCCGGGGCGCCTTTTTCGAGAAATCCCCGTCGCCGAGATGACGGCTAAACTCAACCAGTTTTTGTATGGGTGCGCCAATCTGACGGGCAATCCAACGAGCCAGGATAACCGTAAGCAGCAAACCACCCATTCCAATCATGATAAAGTAACGCAGTAATTGATCCAGATATGAAAGACGGGCCGCATCCTCCCCCAGGCCCAGGAAACAATTGGCAGAAAGACGATAAAAACTCCACAAATACCATTTTTGATCATGTCCCTTAAACAAAAGAGAGGTTACCGCATGTCCCGGCTCGAGTTGTTGCAGCTCATAGCGGTTTAATTCCAAAAACAAGCGACCGGCACTGCTATCCGATGTGGCCAGTATTCTATAGCGGTTATCAAACAAAAAAGCGCTGTTCAGGCCAACTTCCAGGGCCTTTTTTTTAAGATAGCTTTCATAATATTCCGAAGCGGCGTCCCGTTTCCCTGCCCTTAAAAGGGGTAAAAAACGCCCATCCATACCCTTTCCCATCAAAACCGCAATCTGTCGCATCTGTTCTTTTATCTGGTCGCTGTATATATCACGTGCAGTGCGATAACTAACAAAGGACAGAACGACTACTACCAGAAAAGTTAATGAACTAAAACCGGTTATTATCCGGCTCTTTAGGGAAAACGGCTTTCTTTCCCGAAACAACATCTATGGCGCTCCGCTTTTCACTTCCCGCTCCAGGCTAATAAGTGAGCAGAGTTTCGGCGTGACGGTTCCACACCGTATCGAGCCACTTTACCATAGAGTCCGCTTCCGCCACCTTTAGTTGATAAACCCAATCTCCCTCCGTTTTAAGAAGTATTTTTTCATATAAACCGTTATTGTATATAAAACAGCTATACATTTTTTGTCCCATATCCGCTCCCACTCTCAGGGTATCCGAATAACCGGCCGCCGTTACCAGGGCTACCAGGGCTTTGTATTCGGCCAGGGTATCACGGCCTACCGTACCTAAAATATAGGGATTTAGGTTGTATCGCTCACCTAATTCTGCTTCCCTGTATGTTTCTTTTTCATAATCCAGAAACTGAGCGGCACTATCATAACGAAAGGCGTGAACCTCTCCCAGGTAATCTATATAGAGGCCCGCATGAGTAAAGCCCCAGGCAGCATTAATATATTGCACCTCAAAAATATACTTTTGAGTTACTTTATCCTTACCATCTTCAACAATCGAGCATGAGGCCAACACTACCGTAAAAACGGCCATCAAGATGATGTTTTTCATCGATTTAAATCCTTCCGTTATCGGTTAAAGCTGTTCTATTTTTCCCCATCCAGGGGAAGGCGCAGGGTAAACTTGTGGGTTACGGTCTCGGCCTCATTGACATTAAGCGCGCCGCCCGGAGCGACAACAAAATCGCTCATCGCTGCAAACCTGCCGGAAACCCCAATAAAGCTCCCGGAAACGAAGGGAACACCGTTTCCCGTTATCATTCGTCCGCTATAAGCAAGGGTAAATTTACGAAAATAGAGCGATATTCCCCAGTTATAGGAAATCTGCATCCAGCCCTCATCCTGTCGTCTCTCCACTCCCGTAACAAAATCCTGTTGCACAAGGCTGTAGTTCCTTTTATATAGTTCCACCCCGGCCCCAAATCCCCAAAATCCCGTATTCTTAAAACCGCCAAAACGTACTATCCAATTACTAAAGGTAAAATCATTCTCTACGGTTTTTTGTCCGGGATATATTTTTCCAAAGGATGTTTCTATCGTATCGATCGCATTAGCCCATGTATTGCTCCAAACCGGCTCGAAGATAAAGTCTAAACCGATGCGGGAGCTTTCTTGTTCCCGGGCGATGCCAATACCCAGATTGTAAGCATAGCTGTTTCCGGGGTCGCGGGGAATGTTCATAATCTCATAGTTTGGAATTTTAGGATGGGTTTTCCAGTTAAAAGTAAATATACTTCCTATGGTCAGGCCGTTACCATTTACTTTTTCCCTATAGTTTAGATGCATGCCCCATGTATCAGTATAGTCCAGATTTCTGACTATGTTTGACTTCGTTACATACCATTGGGTTCGTGTATCCCAAAGCCATACTTTATTTTCCACATCCTGCAACATTTCAAAATTTCGGTAAAGGGCCTGAACGCTCCACTCCATATCTTTCGTTTTTTTATGCAGAGCTGCCCGTACCTCTGTCATATCCCCTTTTTGAGTAACCGATTCGGCATTGGGATAAAGTATATCCACACCGCTTACGGCACTAATATCCGCATAAAGCAGGGAAATTCCTGCCCATCTGTTATCGCGAAACGATTTTCCAAGAGAAGCAAAAATATACCTGTTTTGAGCATCTTCGGCTGTTTTTTCCGGGAGTGCGGCGATCTCCCTGCCGATAAACCTGTTTTGACCGGCGGAAGCTCCCTTAAGACGTTGCCATGAAAACATTACACTGCCAAGAAAGTTCTTGTTGTTAAAATGCCAGGCTACGGGCACGGTTGCCGTTCCCCCAAGATTATTACTGATAGTAGAAACGGCGGGCAAAAAAAACAAGCCGGCGCTAAAACCTTTGGCAGGATTGGAAAATGCTTCCGCCCAGGCGTCGGTCATGGCAATATTCATACCGCCAAAGCTTTCATTCTGTGAGGGGAACAGATTGAATTGTTCTCCCGACGCCAGTGGAAGGGTCTTAATACCGATAAACTGTGCCCCCAGAGACCAGGGGATTGTTATTAAAAATATTATAATAAACTTCATATCGCCTCCCGGTAAAATAAGTGACCAAATAACACGAGGGAGATTACAATTGATGTGCCAACTAATGTGGATTGGCTATCTTCTTGTTATTTAAGGGGTAATGAGAAAGATACAAGGTGCGGGCCCGTATGCAAAACCCTCGGAAATCCGATATAGGTCTCAGATTTCCGAGTGTCTGTACACAGTTAGTCCCCCTGAGCAAACAGGCCGGCAAAGTAGCGGATGGTATGCGTCAGCCCCTCGATGAGATCAAAACGCGGTTGGTATCCCAGGGCCTCGCGCGTCTTCTCCACCGAGGCCAGGCTGTGCTTGATATCGCCGGGGCGTTCATCGGCAAAGACGATTTTACTTTTCGAATCCGTTGTGCGGATAATGAGCTCGCACAACTCGCGGATACTGATGGCGTAGCCGTTGGCCACATTATAACGCCCGCCCGCCTTACCCGTGGCCGCCAAAACGTTAGCCTGAACCACATCTTTTACGTATACAAAGTCCCGTGTCTGCTCTCCGTCTCCAAAGATGACCAGGTCTTCATTTTTAAGGGCCCGGTTCACAAAAATCGGTATGGCCGCCGCATACTGGCTCTTAGGGTCCTGCCGCGGGCCGAAGACATTGAAATAGCGCAGGGATACCGTTCCCAATCCAAAGGCTTCCCGGTACATATCCAGATAATATTCACCATCCAGCTTGGTAATGCCATAGGGCGATTTAGGCTCGGGACGCATATCGGTGGTTTTGGGTGAAGCGGGGTTGTCACCATACACCGCCGCGGAACTGGAGTGCACAACTTTTTTGACCCCGTGTTCCCGGGCCGCGTCCAGTATATGGATTAAACCGTTCACATTAATTTCCACACATTCCAACGGCTTTTCCATTGATTCCGGAACCGATATCATGGCCGCAAGGTGATGTACATAGTCGGCATTCCGTAATACGTCAAAGACAGCCTCCCGGTCGGTGATGCTGGCTTCATGGAGCTGTGCCCGGGGGAACAGCGCTGTGTTCTCCCGCCTTCCGCTACGGAAATTGTCCAGAATATGCACCTCCGCGCCTTCACCAAGCCAGTGTTCCACCAAATGACTGCCAATAAATCCCGCTCCGCCGGTAATAACTACCTTCATCAATTCAACTCCTTGATTATTTTCTTGCCCTGGCATGAAGCCGGTCCCATATTTTATAGTAGCGTGATAAAGAACCGTAAAGTATTTTATATCTTTATAAAGCAACTATTCTCGAGGGAAACAATCATGTATAAAGTTTTTTTAGCTTCAATCTTTCTATTAACCGGAACGATCTTTGCGCAAGAGGTACCCCAACCGTTAGAGTTTCCCTCCAGGGACGGATTGATGATCACGGCGGACTACTACCCCGCAAAGGGTGCCCCGCTTATCCTTCTTTTTCACCAGGCCGGTTGGAGTCGCGGTGAATACCGTGAAACAGCTCCCTGGCTTAACGCTCAGGGTTTTGCCTGTCTGGCCATAGATCAGCGTTCCGGCGGGGAAGTAAACGGGGTGGTAAACGCCACACATAAACGTGCATTAGACAAAGGCCTGCCCACAACGTATCTTGACGCCGTTCAGGATATGCAAGCTACGGTAGATTATGCCCTGTCCGTACTGGGTATCAAAACGGTCATTGTTTGGGGCAGTTCCTATTCTTCCGCCCTCGCCTTTGTACTGAGCGCCAATAATCCGGGTAAAGTCCGGGCCATGCTGGCCTTTGCGCCGGGGGAGTACTTCAGCCGGTTTGGCAAAAGCGATCATTTTATCGCCGACCATGCCCGCAAACTTAAGATACCCGTCTTTGTCACCTCAGCTAAAAAAGAGTATGAAAACTGGAAAAATATATTTTCAGTTATTCCCTCAAAGGAAAAAAGCTCATTTTTACCGGTCACCGCCGGTCAACACGGCTCACGCGCCCTGTGGAAAAAATTTCCGGAGCATAAAGCTTACCGGGCTGCGGTAAAAGCGTTTTTGCAAAAACTGAAATAGAACACCATATATCGTATATTTAAAGTCTTTCTTCTATAAGCCCCTCTTTTGGAGAAAAAGCGAAGCGGAGAAACGCAACAGACTGTAAATCTGTCGGCCGGGTCTTAAAGCTAAGAACGCTCATTACCCGCCCGTTCCTTTTTTCTTTTGCGGCGGATCAGCGGAGAGGATATATAAAATAAAACAAACCCACTGAGAATGGTGATCAGCCCCAAAACGGAAAAAATGCGCAGCAAGGTGTTGTTAAAGTCGTCCCTCTCGGCGTAATCCATGGTATGCAGCATCCACAGGAAGTCAAAATATCGCCAACGGGTATGACGGATGGTATTGTAGCTTCCTTCTTTAGCGGCGATATAAATGGTCGGCGCATCATCCGTGTCAAAGGAAATCGCCCAGGCCGGCAGCGGTTTTTCGCGATACTCATGATGCGGCCCGGTTTGTGTCAGGTATTCCACCTTAACCGGCTCCGTCGGAGGAATAATCAGACTTTTGGCCATCCGTATCGCTTCCCGGCGGTTAATGGGAGGGCGTTCATTCCCGGTAACAGCATCGAAAAGCCGTGTATCCCCGCTGCCGTCAGGCAGAAGATAACGGACGCGCGCCAATATCTGACCATTAAGTTCTATCAGTGAGAAAGCACGGATGGAATCCGCCCCGGCCTTTTTAAGTTGTTCCACGATTCCTGCACTGTTTATTTCCGGTATGTTTACCGGTAACAAGGGAGGATTTTTATGCAGATGGTCGCCGTGAATATCATCCAGATTCGTCCAACTGAAGTATAAGCCCCCGGCTGTCCATAGAAAGAATTGAATCCCGATAAACAGTCCCAGATAACGGTGGTATTTACGAATTTGAAAATGAAAACTTTTTTTCAGGATATGAAACATCTTTCGTGATCACCTTATCAATCATACATACATCAAAAAGGATAAAAAAAAACCCCGATTTCTCGGGGTCTTTGTCTAATTTAGCTCGGGTCGTTCTCATTTCGAGCAGGCTGCTGGGAAGGGGCAGGAATGTTTGGATTGGCATTCCTTTCACCGCTGCCGTACAGAAGTCTACGCGGAATATCTAACCCATTATAGGAGCTAAAGTCCGAGCTGCTTTCCGGATAACCGGTACGTTTCCAGTCATTATAGACTTCCATATTCAGAAACAAAGCAACATACTTTTCTTCAGCAATGGCGGTAAACAGATCGCTACCGCTTACGCTAAGCGCGGGAAGATTAAAATTAGCGCGAACCTCATTCAGCTTGGCCAGGGCCGTAGCTTCATCGCCGGTCTTAAAGGCGGCTTCGGCGATGATCAACTGGGTTTCTTCCCAGCTCAGGATCGAGGTACTCAGATCCTTGGCCAGATATATATCACTCAAACTAGAGGCGCCGGAGTTACCATCACCCGGATCCGAACCAACAAAGGCGGTGGGACCGGTGGCGCTGGTACCGTCGAGGCGCTCAAAATACTGCTCGAGACGAACCGTATCCTGACGGGTTTTCAGCAATTCAACCAGAAAACGTCCACTGCGCATATAGCTGTCACGATTCTTAAAGAATTGATACCAGCCGTTTGATTCGTTTTCTGTTGTAGTATGAAACGTTTTAAAGTTATTTGCCGTGGAGGAGATACCTTTTTGGGCGGCTGCCAGGGCGCGACCGTAGTTGGCGGCATCCACCTTGGCCCAGTGCATATAGAGACGGGCCTTCAGCGTATAGGCCGCTTCCACCCACTTGTTTACATCGCTACCGTATACAAAGTCATTGGGCGGCATATACCCACCGGAACTACTTTGCAGATCGGCAATGGCTTCATCCAACAGGCTTTGTAAAGCCGCATAAATATCAGACATTTTATCCAGTTTTGGCGTGGGAAAGTTTTCGATATCTACAGCCTCGGAATAAGGCAGGTCACCCCACAGGCTGGAGGCCATACCCATCACGAGGGCTTCCCAGACCTTGGCAATACCGGCATACTCGCGCCAGCCTTTTGCTTCGGCATCTTTTTGAATGTTTCGGATATCAATCAGACCGCCACCGGTATATACCCCGGACATTTCCCCGGAGTGGTCGGTCTCTGTTACGACATACTGTCCAAAACCGGCTAATTGACGGTCGGTACCGGACATCTGTTGCATCCAGATGGTGGTGGTACGGGCCAACTGGCCTTCGAACATAAAAAATCCTTTTACCTGAACCGAATTGAACAATAGATCCGGTGTAACTTCTGTTGCCCGATTAGGATCTTTCGTTGCTTCTTCCGCATCCAGAAAGTTTTGGCAGGATGCCATGTATAATGTCGTTATGAAAACGATGAGCAACCTGACCATGCTTATTATGTTTTTTCTAGTCATACTTTCACTCCTTATTAATAGTTAAACCGCAGGCCAAAGATGATGGAACGGGTCTGAGGCATATTAAAGTAGTCAAATCCGCGCCAGCTAACGTTTGCACCCAGGTTTGTTTCCGGATCGATACCGGTATAGTCGGTCCAGGTAAAGAGATTGCGACCGGTTAGGGTCAATTCGATATCTCTCAGACCTGTCCATTGATTAATTTCCGGCAGATCCAGCAGATAGCTGAGCGAAAGCTCTCTCAGTTTTACATAGCTGCCATCTTCGATAAATTGTGATGGAGGTCCTGTAAATCCGTTACCTAAACCATTGGCGCCAACAAAATTGTAAAATCCTTCATTGGAAACTTCCTTGCCCTGACCCGGTCCGGCGCCTTCAAAAACGCGCGTACCGTCACGGTCTTCACTATCCTTATGGGTTCCAAAGAACATCAGCGCGCCTTTGGTACCGTTCCAGATATCGCCACCCTGCTTGATATCAAACAGTGTGGAAATACGCCATTTTTTAAAGATGGTAAAAGTGTTACGGATACTGCCGGTCCAATCCGGGTTCGGATCGCCGAGTATGCGAATTTCCGTATCCACAATAGGATAACCGTCACCGTTTACAAACAGATCGCCGTTTTTCCAGCCGCTATAGGCCTCGTCGATATTAACGCCCTGCTGTACATTACCGTTTTCATCGACGACATTGGTTACAATACCGCGTCCAAAGCGGACAAAGTCCTCACCGCGGAATACGCCGAGAGGCTGTCCCTCAACGGCATAAGCTGCAAGACTTGCAAATCCACCAATAGGGTAAAAATCAACATCAGGTAGACTAAGTACCATATTATCATTTTGACCGTATTGCAGATTCACATCCCATTTAAAATTCTTCATATTTATGGGACGGGCCTGAATGCCGATCTCGATACCCTTGTTCTGGATAACGGCGGCATTACGGAACTGACTGGTAAAACCTGTTGATGATGGCAAAGATATTGGATAAAGTACATCCTCTGTTTCGGAATCATAAACCGTAAAGTCTACACTTAAGCGATTCTCGATCAAGCCCAACTCAAAACCATATTCCAGTTCCTTGGTTCTCTCCACGCGTAGATCGGGATTGCCCCTAAGGCCTGATGTATAAAATCCACCAAAACCATAGGCTGTAGAACCTAATCTTTCACCCCAACCGGAGCCAAAAGCTTCTGTATCTGTACCAAAGCCTGAGATTGTAGAATATGCGGGAGCTTCACGACCGGTTTCGCCGTATGCCAGGCGCAGTTTACCATAAGGCAACCATTGCTTCAGCACATCACTTTCGCTAAGGAAAGGCAGCTTGGTAAATTCCCAGGCGGTGCTCACCTTGGGAAACCAAAAACGGTTTTTACCGGCGTTAAAGGTAGAAAACCCGTCGTTACGCAAGGCAGCCGTAACATACAATTGATTCCACATATCAAAGGTCACCTGACCATAGAAGGATTCGAGGCGCACCGTGGATTCATATTCTCCGGGAGAATAGGAACTGGTGTTGCCCAGTTGATTAAAGCCGTAAACGGCCATATTGTCCCCGGTGGTAGAGAAAGAGGTCGATTTACGCTCGTTCCAGTTATGCCCCACATAGGCGGTTACGGCCATGTCGGCAAAATCAAAATTACCGGCCGCTTTAATGATCAGGTTACCGTCCGTCTCCTGATAACCATACTCGGAACGGGTAATCGTTCCCTCGGGCGCGCTGGAGGAACTGGGCGGCAATACATAACGACGGTTGTCGGTGGAGAAGTCACGGCCCAATACATAACGGACGTTTAACCAGTCCATCGGATCATAGTTTATCGTAACATTACCATAAACACGACTAACCTCGGTCAGGTTTATCTGCTCGTTGGCGATAAAGAAGGGGTTATCGTACCCACGGGTTCTTTTCAGAACGGTCGGGTTGGGATAGCGATAAGAACGATGCAGACCGGTTACAGGGTCAATATAAGGTTCATTGTTGAAATCCGGCGGCGTACGGAAAGCCCCAAGCAGCAGACCGGAAAGGTTGGAACCTTTTTGAATACGGTTTGCTTTAGTGTTCACATAACCGAGGTTACCGGTTACATCCAACTGAGCACCGATACGCTGAGTGGCCTTCAGGCGGAAAGAACTACGTTCATAGTCGTTGTTCCCCTTGATGAAGCCCTGATGGTCCGTGCGGCCAAAGGAGAGATAATAATCGGTGGTTTTGCTGCCACCGGAAAGACTCAGGTTTTGCTCGATACGGTTACCCGTGCGGAACAATTCCTTGGCATGATCATAGATGCTAACGTCAGACAGTGTATCCAGTTTAGGTCCCCAAGATGTAGAAATAGTAGCAAAAGGACCATAATTGACACCAAAAAGCCCCTGTCCATATTTGGTTTGCAGCGCAGGCAATTGAGTTACCTCATCCGAGGAGGAGGTAATCTTATAGGTGGCGCGTACTTTACCCGGCTTACCGGATTTGGTGGTAATCAAAATTACACCGTTAGCAGCGCGTGATCCGTAAATTGCGGCCGCTGCGGCGCCCTTAAGAATCTCTATGGATGCGATGTCTTCCGGGTTGATATCCGAAGCACGGTTCATCTCGGTAACACCACCGTGAGGACTGGGGTTGATCGATCGGTTGTTAATAGGCACACCATCAACAACGAACAGGGGCTGTGTTCCGCCGATAAGCGTATTCGAACCACGAATACGGATATAAGCAGATGCACCCGGCTCACCACTGTTGGTGGTAATTTCCACGTTGGAAACCTTACCGGCCAGACCGGCAACAACGTTACTTTCCTCACTTCGTACAATTTCCTCGGCGGGGACGGAAGCGATGGTTACACCCAGTTTTTCTTTTTTGATTTCCGTACCCATACCGGTAACAACAATCGTCTCGGTATTTAACAGATCCGGTTCCAATTCAAAATTTTGTTCGATTTCCTTACCGGACAATTCAATGGTTGCCTTGGCCGGTTTATAACCGATGTAGCTGACTTCCAGTGTTATTGAAGTTTTTTCTCCAACGTCAGCAGCGCTCATCGTGAAAGAATAAAAGCCGTCAACATCCGTTGAAGCCCCCAGAGGCTCTCCAACCACGGTAATGTTGGCTCCGGGAAGAGGGTTACCGACTTCGTCGATTACGACCCCTTTAACTGTAATACCTTCTTGAGCAAATAAGAACGCAACAAGAAAAAAATTCAGCCATAAAAATAGTGCTGTTTTCCTCATTATACCTCCATCATTAATTAATTATTACAAAAGTGAGAAAAATGGATATACCATTTATGAAAAAAATACTATTGCCTATTTACAACCCTCCTCTTTTAGACATCGTTAGTTTATTTAGCGGATAAAACGATTTTATGAATTGCGTTAATATACAGACACAATCCCAATCCCGGCTGAACGGTTTTTATTCCGATCGATTCTTTGCGTAGTATTCCCCGGTAGCACACATTATGCGCAGGAGTCATTTTTTTGCTATGAATTTATTATTTTCCCGATTTGGACTTAGAGTACTACTATATTCATTTCCCGGACGAATATAACAGCCTTTTGACCTAAATCCCGTTAGACGTTTGTGAGTTTCAAAAGTACTGGTTAGAAAACTGGTCTTAAGTATAGATGGGAAAATCATAAAATGCAAGTCCTTAATCAAGAAAATAGCCCCTTTTTCCTTTCATTATTAAGACATATTCTCTTTTTTCCCGAACTGAAATCACGATTTTATCGACAAAAAAACAAGACTGTTTTGTCCTAAATACTTGCTGCCATGTGTCTAACCTGAAAAATTCATAAAAAAAGCTGTTTACTCTAATAAGTTATTGTTTTATAATCTTTTAGCAAAAAAAAACAAACAAAACAAAATTAGAGAAACAGCTATGGGAAAACATACAAAACAAACGATGTTATTCAAAGACTTTTCAAACAAAAAAGTAGAAGTTGACTTTGACGGTGGAGAGATTACCTCCGACGCGGGCATTCTGTTTTTACGGGAAACCGAATCTCAAACCGGAATTATTGACAGTGTCTGCAAAGTTCTAAATGATAAAAGAAATCCATCCTATGTGAAACACAACATTCGGCAACTTCTTCGCCAACGCGTGTTTCAAATTGCCGCCGGATATGAAGACGGTAACGACTGTAATGAGCTCCGGAACGATCCCA
>JALXBH010000012.1 GCA_026991535.1 Calditrichia bacterium
ACCACCATGAATTGGGTTTTGTCTGTAAAGCTTTTCAGTGCTTCGGTAAAGCGCCCGATATTCACATCATCCAGTGGGGCGTCTACTTCGTCTAATATACAAAATGGAGAAGGCTTTACCAGATATATTGAGAATAAAAGCGAGATAGCCGTAAGGGTTTTTTCACCCCCGGAGAGCAATGACAATGTTTGCAGGTTACGTCCCTTGGCCGTCACTTCTATATCAATATCCGCTTCCAAAGGGTCCTTGCCCGGATCCAGCCTGATGGTGCCCTGGCCATTGGCAAAAAAGGATTTAAACACCTGTTCAAAATGACCTTTAACCGCTTCAAAGGTTTCCACAAACTGTTTACGGGCTGTTGTATTTATTTTTTCAATAGTTTCCGTCAGCGAGGCTTCGGCTTTCTCCAGATCGTCCCGCTGGGTGGTTAAAAAATTCAGGCGTTCGCTTTCCGTTTCATACTCGGAAACAGCCAGTGGATTAACCGGGCCCAGATTTTTAATACGATTCTTTAACGACTGGATTTCCCTGTCGGTTTCATCCTCATCCAGATTCACGTTGGGAATATGGGCGTCAATATCAACACCGTACTCCTCGCTGATCTGATTGCGGATATTCTCCGTTTTAAAACTGTATTCGTTAATCTTAACTTCCAGTTTTTTTGATTTTTCCAGCGAGGAGTCATGCTTGCGCCGGAACTCTTTTATTTCATTCTCAAGCCGGTGCTTTTTATCCTTCAGTTCGCTATAACTTATGTCCAGCTCTTCACGCTTTTTATCCAGGGCATCGCGTTTTTCCCAAAGATCGTCCCGTGTGGTTTTGCGCTGTTCAATTTCTTTATTAAGCTGTACCGTGCTTTGATCGATATCGTCTATGGCTTTATGCCGCCGTTCGATATTTTCCCGCAACTCCCTCAGGGTGTGTTCCAAACGGCGCAGGTCATTTTCCCGGTTGCTCACCTGATTGTTGGCGTTACTCAACGTCAATTGCGTCTGTTGATACTCATCCAACAGCTGTTGAAATTCATCATTGATAACATCAAAGGCGTTACTGCGTTTTATGCTCTCGCGCTCCAGATCGTTGAGTGACTCCTGCTCGCCGGAAATGGAGCCTTCCATTTGTCCCACATCCCGGCCAATGGCCTCTATCTGCTCCCGCAGTCGTTTTAACTGAATGGCGCTGGCTTCTAACTGTTTGGATGCCTGATCCTTGCGGTATTCGGCCTGCCGGGCTTCGTTTTTTTGTTGGTAAAATTTGTTTTGTATCTGTTCCAGCTCTCGGGTCAAGGTTTCAATCTGTTCCCGATTGTCGGAAATGGCGTCGTTTAGTTCATCCATTTTGGAGGAAATGGAGATCAGTTCCTGTTCATATTTTCTCGAGCTTTCCTTTAACTCCCGCAATTTATTTTTACGGGTCAGGATGTTGGCCTCTTTTTGCGAGGAGGAGCCGCCGCTGATTTCGCGGTTAAAACGCACCTGACCGCCGTCAAGGGTGATAAAGCGCGCCTCCGGGCTACGGCCGGAGCGTTCAATGGCCTGGTGCAGGGTCTCCGCGATAAAAACGTCCCCCAGCAACAACTCCAGTAGATGGTGGAAAGGGGCGTCGCATTGCAGATGTTCGATAAGACGCTCGTGCTCCTGCTCCACCGTAACGGGAGAGAGGGAAATACGGTTTACCCGCTCCAGGGGGATACAGGTGATCCGGCCCTGGTTGTTATCCCTGACCCTACGGATAAGGCGCTCAGCGTCGGCCACGCTGTCCACAACGATGTAATTTAAAGCTTCTCCCAGTATCTGCTCACTTAGGGCGGCATAGGGTTCATCGGCGGAAATCAGCTCGGCCAGGGGACCATGCACGCCATGGAGGGCGTCTTTTTGGGTCATCACAAACTGCGTGCTTTTGGTGTGTCCCTCAAAATTGGAGATAACATTTTCGTAGAAGGCCTGCCTGCTTTTGATTTTTTCAAATTCGGAAAGGGTACGGTTATAGTGCTGTTGCAGGCTTTGCAGTTCCTGCTCCATCGTCTTGTTTTCATGCCGCAGGCTGTCCAGCCGCCGGGCGCTCTCCACCCGCTCGGACTCAATGTTCCGCGTATCGCTGTGCAGATGGTCACTTTGCCTGAGCATGGTTTCGTATTCCGCCTTTAATTGCGCGCGCTGGCTTTCGATCTTTTCTATCTGTTCCTTGTTAAATTCCAGTTGATAGTTTTTTTTCTGGATAGCTTCCTTCTTATCGGAAAGCAGTTGGAACTTATGGCGGTAGTCGCGGGTCAGTTTGTCGATGGCGGCCTTTTCGCTTTCGATCCTCTTTTGCATTTCCGCCCGTTTTCCGGCAATCACATTAAAGGCCTGTTGCAAACTTTCCCGTTTTTCACGCAAACTGTCGAGTTCGCCCGTAATTTCTTCCCTGTTGGCGGTGTACATCTCAATTTTTTGCCCGTGTTCGGCGATCTCCTGCAGATAGCGTTCCCTGTTTTTGGCCATCTCATCGATTTTTGTTGCGGCGACGGCATTTTCCTGATTCAGGCTGTTGATACGGCTGTCCAAACTGTGGATATTGCCGTTGACCTCTTTTATCTCCTGCTCAAGCACAATGCTCTGCCGGTTATAGTCTTCCAACAGGGCTTCTTCTATGGTAATCTGGTGGGAGCTCTCTTCCTTTTCCTTGCTTATCAGAACCAGCTCCCTTTCCAGGGGCGAAATCTCTTCCTTGTAACGGTG
>JALXBH010000013.1 GCA_026991535.1 Calditrichia bacterium
TAAAAATATTTTTAAGAATAAAACAAGATTCTCGAACTTTTAAAAATTCTTCAATAGACTTTCTACCATTTTTAAGTTTATTGGAACATATACAATCCATAAACAAACAAATTATTTAAACTTATACTTATTTTGAAAAAATGTAAAAGCATCATTTATTTCCTGTGTTTTTCTTTTAGCAAGTTCTTGAATTTCTTTACCCGTATTACTAACCCGGTCAGGATGATATAAAAATATAAGTTGCTTATATTTTTTTTTTATTTCTTCTATTGTTATAGCACCATTTATACCTAAAGTCGAAGCATATTTTTTTTCAGCAGAACTAATTATCCTATTTTTAGGCCTATCGTTAGATTTTTTTTGATTATTCTGGACTAAAGGTTTCCCACAATATGTACAATATTTGTCTGATAGAGAGGCGATAGTGTTACAATTAGTACAACGAATCTTTTCAACTTTAACACCACATTTTACACAATACTTGTACTCGTTTTCAAGAAGCTCACCACATGATTCACAAATAAATGTCAAAACCTTTGTCCTTACTCTTGTTAGAATATTTTAAGTATCTAAAATAAGAATAGTATTAAATCTTGTAAAACACAAAAGAAGTTTAATAATTTTTAGCTGATTAAAAACCGTGAATGGAAAGATTTATCCCCGAAAAAGCGGTGCCGTTCAGCGCTTCATTGCCGCCCGTATACCAACTGTAAAAATAGTTCACTTCAAAATGGTCGTTGGCCGTGCGCAGGGCGGGTAGTTCCAGCAATAGGCTGAGGCCGTTGACCAGCCCCCTGGAGCTCAGGGAAAGGCCGCCGGTTTTTACAAATTCCGGAAAGCCGCCCCCCTTATAGTGCCCCCGCTGGTAACGGATCATTTCAAGAACCGTCACGCTCCAACCGCTGTGCACGGTTATATCGGCACTGCTTTTACCCAGAATCATATTGTCCCAAATATCGATATTACCCGGAAAGGCCGTGTATTGACCCGCCTGTACCAGCTCATCGCGGGCTTCCGAGGACCAGCTGATTTTTATAGTTTGTATGGAAAAACCCTCAAACTGTTTGTCCAGACCCCATGTAAACGCATAGCCGATGCGCGCTTCGCGGGCCAGTCTTTCGGGAACAACGCTGCCGGAGGTATTAACGGCGTCACCGTTATTGACAAGGGCCAGACCCAGGGCCACATCGAATGAAACCTTCTGACCGTTAAAAACCGTATACGGTTCGTCCCACATGGCCATCACCGGCAGGATGGCCTGCGCGCCGATATCGTAAACATCCGCATTCCTTTTTTCCGGGAACACGTCCGACGTGGCCTTTTTAAGGGTATAGCCCAGGTTAAAGCGCAGAACATAATCGATGCCGACGCCAAAGGCCCAGGCGCTGTAATATTCACGCGCGTCGAAACGGTCGATGACCGTGCCGTTATTATCGGTTATGATATTTGTGCCCAGATCCAGTGATCCGCTGTAATAGGCAAACCCCAGGCTCAGGGGCATATCGGGAAAGATACTTTCCAAATTGTAGCCCAGGGCCAGGCCGCGGCTGTCAAAAGTCACATCGGAGAGGGAAAGCCCGGCCAGCCAGTCGGTTTTCCGGGTATAGGACTGAAAGGCGATATTTTTTTCCCGGCCAAAGTTGCCCAGTTGAGCCGGATTGAAAAAGGCGCCCAGGAAATCCGTTGTGGGCAGGGCGGTATAGGCCCCGGCCTGGCCGTTCAGTCCGGAGGCGGGAGGCACCAGCAAAAAGGTGAATATCGATGTACCCTGGGCATAAGCGCCGGAAAGGGCGAGCAGCAGGGTGAGCGCAAGGATTCTCAGTGATCTAAACATGCCGGCCTCCGTTTTTGGGGAACTGTTTTAGAGACGCATAACATAATGCCGTTTTATTCTTATACCGTTAATATATCGCTTTAAGCGGAACGGTTCAAACCGAATAAATTTAACCGTCATCTATTTGGCCTTCAGCGTTATCAGCGGCAGGATCACCTCTTCCAGGGAAATGCCGCCGTGCTGAAAACTGTCCTTATACTGGTTCAGATATTTATGATAGTTTGTGGGATAGACGAAATAATAATCTTCCTTGGCGATAATATAGGTGGTGTTCAGGCCGCGTTTGGGCAGTTTCCACTCTTCCGGGTTTTTCAGGTAGACCGCCTGCTTTTTATCCACCTTAAGGCTGCGGCCGTATTTATAGCGCAGACTGGTGGAGGTTTCGCGGTCGCCGATCACTTTTGAGGCGCGCAAACCGCGTACGCTGCCATGATCGGAGGTGACAATGATATCGGCGTCGTATCCGGCCATTTTGTTGAAAATGGAGACAAAGGGCGAATGCTCAAACCAGGAGCGGGTCAGCGAGCGGTAGGCCGCCTCGTTGGGAGCAATCTCCTTAAGGATGGGCAGGTCGGAACGGCTGTGGGCCAGGATGTCCACAAAGTTTATGACCACCGCCAACAGATCGCTGTCCATGTAACTGTCCAGATTCTTTTCAAAATTACGGGCGTCATCATTGTTCATGATTTTAACATATTTGGATTGGGCCGTTACCCGCTGCCGTTTCAGTTGCAGTTCCAGCAGCTCCTTTTCATAACGGTTCAGGCTCTCGTCATCTTCGTTCAGCGACCACAGTTCGGGGTAGGCCTTTTCGATTTCCACCGGAAAAAGGCCGCTGAAGATGGCGTTACGCGAAAAAGGAGTGGCCGTGGGCAGGATGGAAAAAAAGTATTCCGTGTTCACATTAAAGCGCTCGTAAAAAAAGGGCTCCAGCATAAACCACTGATCCATGCGCATGCAGTCGATAATCACCAGCACGGTTTTCTTTTTTTTCTTCAGGCGCGGAATCACATGGTCGGGCACCACATCCACCGAAAGGCGCGGCCCCTCGTTTTTTCCGTATATCCAGTGATGGTAGTTTTTTTCCACATAACGGCCAAACTCGCGGTTGCTCTCCTTGCGCTGATCGTAGAGAATCTGCCGGAAGTCGGAATCGGTGGCCGCGTCCAGCTCCATATCCATGCGGGAGATTTTCAGGGCGTGGTTGATCCAGTCATCGGGGCTTTGAATGTTCATCAGGGTCATGGAAAGCTTGCTGATCTCCGAGGCATAGCTTTGGCTGCGCTTTTCGATGATGATGTTTTTCTTTTGCAGGATTTTTTTGCAGGCCATCAATATCTGGCTGGGATTGACCGGCTTGGTCAGATAGTCGTCAATACGCTTGCCGATGGCCTCTTCCATCAGGCTCTCTTCCTCGTTTTTGGTAATCATGATCACCGGGATTTGCGGGTTATAATCCTTGATCTCATTCAGGGTGGTCAGACCGTCCTTGCCGGGCATGGTTTCATCCAGCAAAACCAGATCGAAGGAAGTTTGCTGTATACGGGCCAGGGCGTCGTCCCCGTTAGTAACGGTGGTGACCCGGTAGTCCCGGGATTGTAAAAAGCGCACATGCGCCTGCAACAGTTCTATTTCGTCATCGGCCCACAAAATATGGTACATCAGTTCTCCTCACGGCGGTCTTACGGTTTGGTTTGCTGGATATTCTTAAGAAAACGTTCAAAACGCCGGCGACGTTTTTCGGGACTCATCTCCCGGGGAAAGGAAAGGGTTTTTTCGTGGGAACTGCCTATAAATCCGCCCAAAAGGCCTCCGGTAACAACGCCGCCCACAATAATCAGACCGTTTCCCAGGTCGGATATACCCGCATCTGCCGGCGCATTGGTGGAAGAGGTCGTCAGCAGGGTGGCGCTGACAGCGCCCCCGGCCAAGGCGCCCAGTAACAGGCCGCTACCCGTGTGAGAAGGCGTTTCCATTTTCATGGAAGCTATGCGAAAAATGGAAAGCTCATGTTCCCGGCCCATGGCGCTGACGACAAGCGTGTCGCCCCGCAAATCCCTGACGGACACATTGGCATAGGGCGATCCGTCATAGGTAGCGATATCCCAATACTGTTGTGCCCGGGCCCATCCGGCGCAAAGGGTAAGGCTGATAAAAACAAGAAGATATCTATACATGGTTCTACTCCTGCCTTTGTCGGACAACCTCAAACAGGGCGATGGCCGCGGCCACGGAGGCGTTCAGCGAGCCGATGCGCCCGAATTGGGGGATGGTCAGCACCCCCCGGCACAGACGGCTGATGTTCTTGCGCACCCCCGCTCCTTCGTTGCCGATGACCAGGGCCGCGGGCTGTCGCAGGTTCAGTTCGTACATCGGAGAGCTGCCGCCCTCCTTGAGTGATAACGTATAAATGTTCTCTTTGTTGAAATGTTCAATTAATGTATCCATGCGCTCCACACGGAACAGGGGCAGGTGAAAAACGGCGCCCACGGATGTTTTGACGATGGTGGCGTTTATTTCCGGGCTGCCCTTGGCGCCCAGCACCAGGGCGGTGGCTCCGGCCACCTCGGCCGTTCGGATTATCGCTCCCACATTATGCGGATCCTGAATCTGATCCAGGATGACGATAAAAGGTTGTCCGCCTGAGGTCACGGCCTGATCCAGCTTATACATATCGCCGATGGGCAGGGGAGCAATGTCGGCGGCGAGCCCCTGGTTGACCACCGGCCCGGTCAGCTTTTGCAGGGCGTCGCGGTTAACGGTTTTAACGGGGATCGATGCCTTTTCGGCCTTTTCCAGTATAGCATTGATGATACGCGCTTCGGCGCCCGGAACCCGGTAGAGGGTGTTGATGGTGTGTCCGGCTTGCAGGGCTTCCCAAACGGGTTGTCTCCCATGGATAATCACGGCGATCCTTTCGTTATATCATTCTTTACAGCAGTCGGATTAAGTTACGAAGGAAGCGCCATAAGTAAAAAAAACAGCGGAAAATAAAAAAGGTAAAAAAGAACCCCGCGGCGTGGCAGCGGGGTTCCTGTTGATAAAACGCCTTGCGGAAAGGGGCAGGTCAGACGGAGGTGACCTCCTTCATAAAGCGCCCGGCCAGGGCTTCGGCCTCTTCCCGGGTGGGCGCTTCGGTCATCACGCGCACGATCGGCTCGGTGTTGGACTTGCGCATATGCACCCAGGAATCCTCAAAATCGATCTTCACCCCGTCCAGCAGGTTGATCTTTTCATCCTTATATTTTTCCGCTATCCGTTGCAGTACCTGATCGGGGTCCATGCCCTCGATGGAGACCTTGGCCTTAACCATCTTATACTGTGGCAGGGATAAAAAGAGTTCATGCAGACTGCCGTCAAAAACAGCCATGTGCTGCAGGGTCAGGGCCACGGCCAGCGGCGCGTCCCTTCCCAGATGCAATTCGGGCAGGATCACCCCCCCGTTGCCTTCGCCGCCGATAATGGCTTCCATTTCCAGCATCTTTTCGGCCACGTTTATTTCACCCACCTTGCTGCGGCTGAACATGCAGTTGTAATAATTGGCGATATCCTCCGAGGCGCGCGAGGTGGACATGTTCACCACCACCCGGCCCATCTTTTGCGAAAGGATCAATTTGGTGGCCAAAGCCAGGGTGTACTCCTCGCCCAGGGGGCTGCCGGTGTTATCCACAATGGCGCAACGATCCACATCCGGGTCCACGGCAAAACCGACGTCGGCCTTTTCACGGATAACGGTTTCACACAGCCCGGTGATGTTTTCCGGAAGAGGTTCGGGGGTATGGGCAAAGCGGCCGTTGGGCTCGCCGTTAATGAGCGTATATGCGCAGCCCAGCTCTTCCAGCAGTTGGGGTATGATCAACCCGCCCGCGCCGTTAACCGTATCCAGCGCTACCTTAAACTTTTTGGAGCGGATCAGCGGCACATCGATATAATCCAAATCCAGCACGGCCCGGACATGACGGGCGTTGGCCTGCCCGTCCACGCTTTCGGAACCCAGCCCGTCCCAGTTCTTTAGGCTCCATTTCCCGGCGTCGCCCAGGGCATAGACCTTCGCCGCGTTATCGGGACTCAGAAAACGGCCGTTGCCATCCATGAACTTTAAGCCGTTCCACTGAATGGGGTTGTGGCTGGCGGTTATGGCGATGCCGCCGTCCGCGTGGTGATGTTCTATGGCCATCTGCACCGTGGGCGTGGGCACAATGCCGATATCGATCACCGTGCAGCCACAGGCCAGCAGACAGCCCTTGACGATATCGGCCACAAAGGGCCCGGAAACGCGGGAATCGCGGCCGACGATCACCGTGCCGCCCTCAAGCCAGGAGCCGAAGGCCAGCGTATATTTTGAAATTACCTGCGGCGTGAGCGTACTGCCCACCTCGCCGCGAATACCGGAAACCGAAACCATGAGTCGAGACACAAGACCTCCCATACAATTTTAATGCGTTTGTCATTGATAAACACGGCGGTTCGTCTGCCCTTTTGCCGTGAGGGCGAAAAATAACAAAAAAGTTGCAAACCGGTTGTGATAATTATTCCCCGCCGGGGAAGAACCCTCCGCGACGGTTTTATCGCACGGATACCACCGTGTGGATTAGTGAAATCGTAGCAAAGAGGGCGGACTTGAATCTTTTTCCCGGCCTTTTTTCGATAAAACGTGAATGTTTTGTGAATGTTGAGCTTTAGTCTGTTTTAAATCATTAGCGGAAAAACCAATATGAAAACACGCTTTTTTATTCTTTCCCTTTTTTTTGTGCTTCAGGCCTGCGCCAACCCGGGCGATACGTCGCCGGAAGATGAGGCCGATCCATCCGCCGCCCCGGACTTTACCCTTGAAACACTGGATCACGGCACCTTCCGTCTGGCCGCGCAACGGGGGAAGGTCGTTTACATCTATTTTGTCGGTTTTAACTGCCCGCCCTGTATTGCCGCGTCACCGGAAGTGGAAAAGGATATCGTTCAGGTTTATGACGCCGGAAAGCTGACGGTGATCGGCGTGGATGTGTGGGACGGTACCATCGGGCAGCTGGCCAATTTCAAAATACAAACCGGCGTCACCTTTCCGCTGGGATTGACGGGCAGCGGCGTCGGCGCCCTTTACGGGGCCACGGTAGACTATTCCGTGTTGATCAATAAAAAGGGACAAAAGGTCTATGAGAATTCCGGCGCCAACATCTCCCTGCTTAAACAAAAAATAGATGAACTGTTAAAGGAATAGACCCATGAAAATCCTTTTTTTAAGATTGACTTTTTTGGTAATGCTTTTGGGCTTCTCCGCCCGGGCGGGAGAGATCGCCGATTTTGAGCTGAAGGATATCAACGGCCAGACCAAAAAATTTTCCATGGTACGGGGAGAAAAGCTGACCCTGGTCGATTTTTGGGCCACCTGGTGCAAACCCTGCCTGAAAGCCATTCCCAAGCTGGCGGCCATTTCCCGCGATTATGAAAGCAGGGGGGTAAAGGTGGTGAGCATCAACACGGACAGTCCCCGCAACAGCAGCAAGGTAAAACCTTTCGCCCGCATGTACCGCATGAATTACACCATTCTGCTGGACCCCAACGGCATCGTTACCGCCCGGCTGAACGTCAACGCCTATCCCACCCTGTTTATCGTCAACGAGAAGAATGAAATCCTCTATACGCATATCGGTTTCCGGCCCGGCGACGGCGAACAACTGCGAAAAAAACTGGACGCTTTTCTGGAGGACGGCGGTGAATAAAGCTCTCCTCATTCTGTTTGTCCTGCTGCCGCTTTTTATCCGCGCGCAGGTGACCGGCTCCAATCAGGCTGTTTTTCAAATCGGCAATTTACCCGAACAACAGCCGTCCGACCGCTCCAACCTTTATAACCAGCTAAACCTGCAGGCCAACTGGCAGAACATCCAACTGGTGCTGCGCGCCGAAAGCTATGCCGTTGACGACCGGCGCAAGTATAACAATATATCTCAAAAGCTGCTGCGTTACAGCTACAACGGTTTTACCGTGCAGATCGGAAATTTTTATGAAATGTTCGGCCGCGGCTCCCTGTTGCGCATGTACGAAATCCCCGGCACGGTCTACGAGGATACCGGCACCCGTCAGCGTTACGGCTTTTACCGCGATATCGAGGGGCTGAACCTGCGCTATGAAAAAAACGGCTGGGATGTCAGCGCGGTTTACGGCCGGCCGCTGGACCTGATCATCCCTCCGGCCTATGGCCGGGAGCAACGACGTTCGCGCCTGGTACAGGGAGTGCAGGCTCTTTATAACGTTTCCCCCCTGTGGCGGCCCGGTCTGGTCTATTTACGCAGCGATGCCAACAAGCAGTCCACAAGCTATTGGGGGGCGCTTTCCGAAGGCAGGGCGGAGATGTTTGATTATTATCTGGAGTACAACCAGCAACAGGGTTTTGATCCTCTGCAGGAAGGCACGCCTTATGCCCTGTACGGCGCCTTTAATTTTTATCTGGACGCCGTGGCCCTGAGTCTGGAGTATAAGGATTATAAAAAGTTTACCCTGGGCTTTAACGAGCCGCCGCCCACGGTTAAGGAGCACAGCTTTACCCTGCTGAACCGCTCCACCCACTCCCCGGAACCCAACAGTGAAACCGGCTTTCAGCTCGAGGCTTTATTTAATGTAGGTGACTTCAACACGGTAACGCTGAATGCCAGCCGGGCCGTCAACCAGATCGCCGGCTTTGAAGCGGTTTTTTATGAGTACTATGCCGATCTGCAATACTTTTTTTATGAAACCTGGCAGGGCAAGGCTTTTGTCGATTTCAGTCAGGATGAGCTGCTGGGTGAAACGGAACGCTATACGGCCGGTTTTCAGGTGGAGGGGGGTATAACGGCCCTGTGGGGTCTGGCCCTGGAGATACAACTGCAACAGTTAAAGCGCCGTTTTACACCGGTGGATGTGGTGGCCAATCAGCTCTTTTCCCTTTCCCTGAGCCGCGCGCCCGATTTTTCCGTGGCCCTTTTGCTGGAACGCTCCAACGACCCCATCGAAATATACAACAACGATACCATCATCTACTGGCCGGCGCTGCTTGTGAACTATCAGATGGACAGTCACACCTCTTTCAATCTTTTTTATGGAAGGCGCCGGGGCGGCAACGCCTGTACCGGCGGTATCTGTTACCGTGTTTTGCCCTTTAACGGTCTGGAACTTCAGATCACAACCCGTATTTAGGAGGAAACCATGAGAACCCTTATTTTACTTCTTTCTCTTTTTACCTTTTCCGCCGCCCAGGTGGTGGGCAGCACGGCCAAGCCGTTTACG
>JALXBH010000014.1 GCA_026991535.1 Calditrichia bacterium
TGCGATGGTTTTTCCGATTGCGGCGGTCAGGCACAATCGCCCATAGATATTAAAAGCGACGCGCTGAAAAGCCCGGCCGGGCTGCAGGCCATTGCCGTAAACTATGGCGCATCCCCCGTGGATATCATCAACAACGGCCACACGGTGCAGTTTAATATCTCCGGCGAGCATAGCGCCATGCTGGGCGGCAAGAAGTACACACTGCTGCAATTTCACTACCATGCCCTGAGCGAGCATACCATCGACGGAAAGTACTATCCGTTGGAAGTACACTTTGTACATAAACATTCCGACACCGACTTTGCCGTTATCGGCGTGATGTTCGAGGAAGGCGCGGAAAACCCGCTGTTTAGTAAATACCTGGATCACTTCCCGCAATCCAGGGGCGAGTACAGTACGGAAGAGACCTTTGAACCGGCTTCCACGCTGCCGTCCGATATGGGTTATTATCATTACCAGGGTTCGCTGACCACGCCGCCCTGTTCCGAGGTGGTTAGCTGGTATGTCCTCAAAACGCCGGTTACCGCTTCCGCGAAACAACTGAAAGCCTTTGCCGCGATTTTGGATAACAACTACCGTCCCGTTCAGCCCTTGAACGGTCGTGACGTTGTGGTTTTTAACCCCTGAGCTTTTGACCGGGCATTGTGCCCCGCAGGCCATGGATTGATATAAAAAAAGCCCCGGCATGCCGGGGCTTTTTAGTTTTAAGCGATGAGGACGGGCTGCTTAACCCTGATTCTGCTGACGCAAAAGGTTCAGAGCCGAGCCGGCTTTAAACCAGGCGATCTGCACATCATTATAAGAATGATTGGCCTTGATCGTCTCTTCGCTGCCGTCGGCATGATGCAGAACCAGCGTCAGTTGGCGGCCCGGGGCGAATTCCGTCAGGTCGATCAGGTCGATGGTATCATCTTCCAGAATCTTATCGTAGTCCGCCGGATCGGCAAAGGTAAGGGCCAGCATACCCTGCTTTTTCAGGTTGGTTTCATGGATGCGGGCAAAGGAGCGTACCAGCACCGCCTTTACCCCCAGGTAACGCGGCTGCATGGCGGCATGCTCACGGGAAGAGCCCTCGCCGTAGTTCTCATCACCCACCACAATACTGGGAATGCCCGCCTTTTGATAGGCGCGCTGCACCACCGGCACCGAGTCATACTCTCCGGTCAGCTGATTTTTCACCTTGTCGGTTTCGCCGTTAAAAGCGTTTACCGCGCCGGTCAGCGTATTGGCCGAAAGGTTTTCCAGGTGACCGCGCAGGAACAGCCAGTGTCCGGCGGGGGAGATATGATCCGTGGTACATTTACCCTTGGCCTTAATCAACAGTTTCATACCCAGAATATTCTTGCCGTCCCAGGGATCAAAGGGCTTGAGCAGTTGCAGCCTTTTGGAATCGGGGGCAATCTTAATCTCGATATTGCTGCCATCCTCGGCCGGGGCCTGATAGCCGTTATCCTTCACGTCAAAACCTTTGGCCGGCAGCTTTTCACCCTTCGGTTCATCCAGCTTCACCGCCTGTCCCTCTTCATTGGTCAGCGTGTCGGTAAGCGGGTTAAAGCTCATATCTCCGGCGATGGTCATGGCCGTCACCAGTTCGGGCGAGGCCACAAAGCTATAGGTGTTGGGGTTGCCGTCGTTACGCTTGGAAAAGTTACGGTTAAAGGAAGTGATAATGGCATTCTTTTCCTTTTTTTCGGCGCCGTGGCGTTTCCACTGACCGATACAGGGACCGCAGGCGTTGGCCAGCACCATGCCGCCGATTTTGGCAAAGTCATCCAAAAAGCCGTCACGTTCCGCTGTGTAGCGCACCTGCTCCGAACCGGGCGTAATGGTAAACTCGGCATTGACCTTCAGCTTTTTATCCACCGCCTGGCGGGCGATGGATGCCGCGCGGGAGATATCCTCATAGGAGGAGTTGGTACAGGAACCGATCAGCCCCACCGAAAGCTTTTCCGGCCAGTCATTCTTTTTAACTTCTTCCGCGAATTTGGAAATCGGCGTGGCGCGATCCGGGGTGAAGGGACCGTTGATGTGCGGTTCCAACTCGTCCAGATTAATTTCGATCACCTTGTCAAAATATTTCTCCGGCTCATCGTAAACCTCCGGGTCGGCGGTCAGATGTTCGGCAACGCCATCGGCCAGGGCGGCCACTTCGGCGCGACCCGTACCGGAAAGATATTCGGCCATGCTGGCGTCATAGGCAAAGGTAGAGGTGGTGGCGCCGATCTCCGCGCCCATGTTACAGATAGTTCCCTTGCCCGTACAGGAAAGGTTTTTGGCACCCTCGCCAAAATATTCCACGATATAGCCGGTTCCACCCTTAACGGTCAGCATACCGGCCACCTTAAGGATCACATCCTTGGCCGAAGTCCAGCCGTTCAGCTTACCGGTCAGCTTAATGCCGATCAGCTTGGGGAACTTGAGTTCCCAGGGCATGCCGGCAATCACATCCACCACATCGGCGCCGCCCACGCCCACGGCAATCATACCCAGACCGCCGGCATTCACCGTGTGTGAGTCGGAACCGATCATCAACCCGCCGGGGAAGGCATAGTTTTCCAGCACTACCTGATGGATGATACCGGCGCCGGCTTTCCAGAAGTCGATGCCATATTTTTTTGCGCCCGTGGCCATAAAGTCATACACGTCGCGGTTAAATTCTATGGCGTGCTTCAGGTCGGTTTCGGCGCCTACTTCCGCCTGGATCAGGTGATCGG
>JALXBH010000015.1 GCA_026991535.1 Calditrichia bacterium
CCGCTTTGGCCGCCGTCATAGTTTATCTGACCGAATTCTCCGCGCAGCATAAAGTTATGATAGCGGTATTGAAGGTGGCCTTCGTTGAGCCTTACAGGTAAAAAAATATCTTTGCTGACAACAGCCTTATTATAGCTGGAGGAGAAACCGACGCGCAGTCCCGGAATCGCGGTATAATCCAGCGACAGGGTATAAAGCAGGGTGGAAGCATCCGCAAGATAGCCTTTTTGCCGTCCTTTGCGAATTCCGTTTGTCCTGGAAAAATTGGCCCCGTTCAATCCTTCAATGGCGGTGAGACGGTACTCCAGCCCCTTGTAGCGCCCATAAAGGGATAAACCGTTACCGGACCAGGTGGTGGGAATTATGTACTTGCTGTAGTCCGGCCGCTCCACGCTGAAAAACAGGGGCGGCTCATGATAGGGGTTGATCAGGCCGGCGGGCACTAAAATAATACCGGCCTGGAAGCCTATAAGGTCAGAGTAGTGATAATCCACAAAAGCCTGCTCCAGGGCAACCATGCCGGTTTCCTTGTTGCCCTGTACCATATTGTGCTCCACCTCCAACTCGGATTTGAAGGAGAATTTCTCCGTCCAGTTATGATTGATAAAAAGGACAAAGCGGTGGAAGTCCAGAGTTTTTGTCGTCTCTTCGCCCGGCGCGCTGACCCCATTGTAATGCAGCTCGCCATAACCGCCCACATTGGTTTCCGCCTCGAAAAACTCGTCATCCTGTGCCGCGGTCAGCGAGGCCAGTATAAAAATAATCCATAATGATTTTCTCAAAACAATCTCCCGGTTCTTTGTATTGACATATGTTATGCATATATAACAAAAATCAATATAATGATCTAAGTGCACGGGTTCAAATCAAAATGAGGCTTTTGAAAAATATTTCTGTCTGTAAAGAAAAGGAGCTTTAAACAAAAAAAGCCCGGCATGCCGGGCTTTGTCGGAAAGAGGTTCTTTTTAGAATACAAAGACCGTTTGAATCTGAGTGGTCTGAATCACTTCATTGGAGCCGGAAATCACCCCGTCGCCGTTTTTGTCGCGGTAGGTGGTGCGGTAATCCAGAATAAGCGACGCGCCGTTGCCGATCTCATATCCCAGGCGGTAGCCGAGGATGGTTCCTTCCGTTTTGGCAAACAGATCGGTCAGATCCGTATTGTTTTGGTAAAAATAGGCGCCGGCCTTATTGATCTTGGGAATCAGCGAGGCGTTGATATCCAGGTTGGCCCGGAAGGTTTTCAGGGCGATATCGTTTCTGCTCATATTCTGATATTCCGCGCCAAAAATCAAAAAGTTGGCAATATCAAAATCCGCCCCGATCACATAACCCTGCAATTTTTCATTTACCGTGGAGAGCAGATCGCGCTTGGTAAAGACGCTGTCTCCGCGTACAACGGCCCGCTCGATTTCGTAGGTGGTGTTAAAGTATTCGGGGATGAATTTGTTATCAAAGATGCGGTACTCGGCAAAAGCGTTGATGAAGGAGAATTTGGCCCGCAGACCGGGGGCCGTGGCGCCCCAGCCACCGTTGTTGCCGAACTGGGCAAACTGGGAGTAGACCACCAGTTGCAGATATTTTTTCTGAAAGACGGGATAGGAGATATCGGCGGCAAAGGCGATCTGCGACTGATTGGCGGCGTCATTAATGCTAAAGGGATCGCCTTTTAAAACCACCCCGTCGGGATCGTTATTGGCCACCAGCGGATTTTGGGAATTGTCCGTATAACCGTCACCGTCGCGATCCGGATCGATGGCGTCGGGGATGCCGTCGCCGTCGGTATCTACCGCGTTATCGGCATCATCGGGGAAGTCATCGGCAAAGTCGGGCACGCCGTCGCCATCCTTATCGGCCAGACCTTTGTACTGGTTGGCATCATAAACGGCGCTGACGCCGATTTCCAGATCGCCGATCACCTTAACCCCCACACGACCGGCAAACAGGCCGCCGGAGTTAAAGACTTCCTTATAATTGTTGACCATGGCCTGCACCCCGATGGCGCCGGTGTTAATGCCCAGCTCCATACCGGTACGGATAACGCTGGGGTACTCCACCGTGTTGTAGTAGTGATTCATCAACAGCCCAAACCCCAGACGATAGTTTTCAATCGCGCCGACCTTAATATACAGGGGATCGTTGGGGCGTCCCCAGCGCACAAAATAGAGTTTTTCAAAAAAATCGGATGGCTCGTCCCAGTTCTCCTTGCGGATATTGCCGTCGGCGTCCAGGTACAGGCTCAGATCCAGGGCGATGCCCAGCTTGCCAAAGGTGATCAGTGGCCGGATGCCGATCTGGTTGTAAAGCTGTCCGTCCAGCACGGCGGCGCCGGCGGAAACACCCATGTTAAAGCTAAAACCGCTGCTGCTTTCACCATCGGGCGGGGGCATCTTAAGGCCATAGGGCTCCTCGTCGCTGGCCAGAGCCGTCAGGGTAAAGCTAAAAATTAAAAAAATGATTAATACGGATATGCGTTTCATGTGTCCTCCTTTATGGGTTTTCCGGCTTGTACAATTTAGTTGAATATTTTTCATATCAAAACCCGGTACAGACCCTGTTAATTTCCAATTCCGGGGCATGACAAAAGATGACCTTCATCACTTGGACGGATTTAGCCCGGATTTTTATATGATATGATCCCGGAAATAACTATCTGTTTATCGGCGATTCGGGAAAAATTTGAATTATGGGCACTAAAAAGCTT
>JALXBH010000016.1 GCA_026991535.1 Calditrichia bacterium
GAGCTGAGGAAACAACTGGGTTTGACCATTGTTTTTCCGGCGGAATACTTTTCAACCATCGGCATCTGGTGGAACAGGGACGGCTATCCCGATGAAGAGGGGCTGCGCCGCAATGAATGCGCCTTTGAACCGGTGCCCGGCTCCAACAGCACCCTGTCCGATGCCTTTGAAGAAAATAGCTGCCTGTTTGTGGAACCCGGGCAGAGATTCCGCTGGCAGATAAGCTGGCATCTTCAGGCCGTTGACTGACGGCCGCCCGGAGGAAGAGGATTTTTTAAACGCAGAAAAAGAAAGTGAGCGATATGCCTCTTATTACAGAGCGTAAACAGGTTGAGGCTATTTATGAAAGCGCGGCGGTCCGGGGATGGGTGTTGCCCGCCTTTAACACGGAAAACCTGACCACCACGGAAGCCATTCTGGCGGCGGCCACGGAGTACGCGGCCGGTCGCGGGCTGAGCGATATGCCGGTGATCATCGGTATTACCAACAATTATCCCTCGCGTCCTCAGGCGCGTAAATACAGCCATGGCGCCCGGTGGGAACTGGGCATGCGTCTGTTCCTAAAGGAACTGGAGATATTAACCTCTCCGGGCTCGCCTTATGCCGCGTTGCAGGTAATGATTCATCTGGATCATATACTGTGGGATGTGGACGCCGGATTGCTGGAATGGGACATGGGGCAGTTTTCCTCGATCATGTTTGATGCCTCCACCCTCTCCCTGGAAGAAAATATCGCTAAAACCGCGGCCTTTGTGGAAAAACATCAACGGCATATCCTGATCGAGGGAGCCTGCGATGTGATCCGCCCGGCGTCGGACAACGATACCGGGCTGACCACGCCGGAGGACGCCCACGCCTATCTCAGCAAAACCGGCGTGGATATCATCGTGGCCAACCTGGGGACGGAGCACCGCGCTTCCCGGGCAGGCGTAAGGTATCATGCCTCGCTGGCCCGGGAGATCAGCAGGCGTTTGGGGCGCGGATGTCTGTGTCTGCACGGCGCTTCATCGGTTCCCCCGGAACATCTGGGCACCCTGTTTAACGACGGTATCCGGCGGATAAACATCTGGACGGCGCTGGAGCGGGAAAGCTCCGCCGTGCTGTTGCAGTCCATGCTCAAGCACGCCTCGTCCATAGTCGGCGCGGACAAAACAAGGCAATTGCTGGAAAAAGGATGGCTGGGGCCGCTGGTTAAGGCGGAGAACGAAGCCTCGGTTGACTATTGTACTACGGCCTATCGCCAGGAAATAGTATTTAAGGCCATGAAGGAAATGGTAAAAAAGTATTACCGGATATTTTACGGTTAACGGGAGCGGGGTTTAACCCAGGGATGCATGGCGTATCATGAAAAAGAGTGAAAAAAAGCATTATCTCGGGCTTGATATCGGCAGCAGTGGTTGCAAGGCGGTTGTTTTTGACGACCGCGGCCGTCAGCGGGCCTCGGCCTACCGTGAATATGACGTCTGCTTTACGGAAGATGGCGGAGCGGAACTGGATAGCGATGAGGTGATAGAACGTTGTTTTGAAGTTGTCCGTCAGTGCGCCTCCGGGGTTGAAGCGGGATCGGTGGCCGCCCTGGCCGTTTCCAGTCAGGGCGAGGCCTTTACCGCCGTGGATGATTCGGGCCGGGCCCTGTGCCGGGCCATGATCTCCTCGGATACGCGGGCCGAGGCCTGTGTGGAACCTGCGTTGCAGGCCCTTGGCCGCGAAAAACTGTACCGGACCACGGGGCATACCGCGCATCCCATGTTTACCCTGTTTAAGCTGCTGTGGTTCCGGGAAAACAGAGCCGATCTTTGGCGGCGGACCCGCTATTTTTTATGCTTTGAAGACTTGTTCCACTTACGGTTGGGGCTCAAGCCGGCCATCGGCCATTCCCTGGCCGGGCGCACCATGCTGTTTGATGTCCGCTGCAAAAAGTGGGCCCCTGAAATTCTGGCCCTGGCCGGAATACGGCCGGAACAACTGGCCCGGCCGCTGGCCTCGGGGAAAATAGCGGGCTACCCGTCGCCGGAGATTCTTGCCCGGCTGGGTCTTTCCGGCAGGGTGGCCGTGGTGACCGGCGGCCACGATCAGCCCTGCGGCGCCCTGGGCGCCGGCGCGGGCGGCGCGGAAGAAGCCATGTATGCCACGGGTACCGTGGAATGCATCGCTCCCGTTTTTGATAAGGCCCTGTTCAATGAGCGTTTAATGGCGGCCAATCTTTGTACCTACAATCATGTTCTGGAGGATTCCTACACCACGGTAGCTTACAGCCTGACAGGGGGCAATATTTTAAAATGGTTCAGGGATGTGTTTGGCGAAAAGGAGAAGAAGATTGAGGCTTCGGGCGGGGCGGATGCTTACGAACAGTTATTGAGCTCCATGCCCGATACGCCCACCCCGTTGTTGGTGTTACCTTACTTTACCCCCTCCGGTACGCCCTATTTTGATACGCGCACGCCGGGCGTCATCAGCGGGTTGCGCCTTTCCACCACCCGGGGAGAGATTATCCGGGCGCTTTTGGAGGGCGTTACCTTTGAGATGCGCTTGAATCTTGAAATTCTTGAGCAGGCCGGCTGTCACCCGCATACTTTGCGCGCCATCGGCGGCGGGGCCAGATCCGCGGCGTGGATGCAGCTTAAGGCGGATGTGACCGGGAAAAGAATTGTGCG
>JALXBH010000017.1 GCA_026991535.1 Calditrichia bacterium
AGGCGCCTATCCGCCGGATGGTACACGGCCGGGTTCAGCGAGGCGGGAAATCCGCTTCCCTTCAGGGGATAACTTTTCAGGCTGTCCCAGTCGACCAGGTGTATAAACAGGGAATCGGCCTTTTGCCGCAACAGAGCGCTATCCAGCTTTTTGCTCAGCGGCTCGCCCTTTTGGGCATAGGCGCTGCTGTCCATATAGACCCGCATCTCGGCCAGTTGCCGCTCAATCAGCCGGTTGAACGGGGTCGTTAGCACGTCACGGGGGATGTTTTGCAAAACATTCTCCGACAAACGCACCTTCTCGCTATGGTTTTCTTTAGTTTTACAGGAAATCAATCCCGACAGGATAATAATTAAAAGAAAAATTTTGTTCATACGTTCAATTTAAAGGAAAGCTTGCAATAGCTCAACCTCTATTTAACAAAGCGGGCGGATTCTTTTTAAAAGAAAAACAGGCCGCGGTCCCGGATGCCAAATGTGCGTTTTATACTTGCGTCTTTAAGCAGGATTCAATATGCTTGCTTCATACTCACTAAAACTGACATTTCATGCGTATCATCAAGCATAAGCTGGAAAAGGCCCTTTACCGGCCAACGCCCAATCATGGCGGTACGTTTGCCAAAAAACGACCCGACACCATCGTGATCCATTACACGGCTACCGCCACGGCACGGCAGGCGGTAGATGCACTGAGCAACCCCCGGGTGAAGGCCTCGGCCCATGTGGTCATCGACCGTGACGGCACGGTAACCCAACTGCTGCCTTTTGACACCGTCGCCTGGCATGCCGGAGAAAGCCGTCACCTGGAGCGTACCCGTCTCAATAAGTACAGCATCGGCATCGAGATTGTCAACGCCGGCTGGTTGAGAAAATCCGGAGAGATTTTCCTTGCCCAGTCCGGCAGGGAGTATACCCGGGAGGAAGTGATATATGCCGTTCATCGCAACAGCGACGTCCCTTATGTTTACTGGCATAAATACACGGATGAGCAGCTCCGGGTTACCGAAGAGCTGTGTGCCCTGCTGATCGGGGCCTATCCCGTCAAGTGGATTGTGGGACATGAGGAGATTGCGCCGGAGCGTAAACAGGATCCCGGTCCGGTCTTCCCGCTGGATGACCTGCGCAGACGCCTTTTGGGCGTGGATTTCGACTTGAAGGATGATAAAGGCGCCACTCCCCGTGTTGCCGTGGTTACGGCGGGTAGGCTCAATATCCGCGGCGGTCCGTCAATTAAGGCCGGTCGCGTGGCCCGGCCCCTGCCCCGGGGGCAGCAGGTGGAAATATTACAGCACCGGGGCAACTGGGTGGAGGTGGAAACGCGCATCCGGGGATGGGTACATAAAGACTATATCAGCCCTAAAAAAGGGGAAACATAAGCCTTATGAAAAAAGTCCTTTACATTTCGGTTTTGATATTACTGATGGCCCTGGCCTTCTACCTTGATGAAAGCGGCCTTATCACCTGGCAACCGCTGGCCATGATCGTGGCCGCCCTGGCAGCGCCCTTTCGCCTGGTGTGGAACATGATCAACAACAGCGAGGAAAAGATCAGGGAAAAGCATGAACGGATTCGCCAAAGGGAAAAGCAGTATCAGGATACCCTGGAAAGTAAGATAGGCCGCCGGGAAAGAAGGATCGAGGAACTGGATCGCCAGCTCAACGATCTGGAAAGACAGGTGGAGCGGTTGGAACAAAAACGCAGCGAGGTGGAGAAGATTGTGGAACGCATGAATGAGGATGAATTAAAACGGGCGGTGTGGAAGTATGCGGGACGTTAAACACCTGGCCGGCGTGCTGCTGCTCTGCGCGGCCCTGGCGGTTAATTCCTGCGCCACGCGGCAAAGCATGCTGGCGCCCGGCGAAACGCTTAAAAATGAAAGCGGAGAGAGTGCCTGGATATGGATGCTGAAGGAGGTGCCCCCGGGTGCCCGCTATGTAAACAGCGGCAGCGATACCCTGAAGGTCTTTCCCAATGAACGGTTGCTCTATCTCTATCTGCGGGAGTTCTTGCGGGAAGCGCGCATCGACATGGAAGAGGAAAAGTTGCGCGCCCTGGATGAACAGTTACGGGAGGTGCAAGAAAAACTGGAGGCTTTGGAAAAACCATGAAACATCTCTTCTGGCTCGGTCTGTTATGCTTCCTGCCTCCGCTACAGGCCCAGGAAATAAGTTTTCCCGTTCCCCTGTTGCCGGGAGACCGTTTTACCGTTCAGGAACGCTATAACGGGCAGGCGGTGGATACGCTGTGGCTGCTGAACAAAAATCAGTTGCGTAATTTTATCATCCGGGCCATGAAGCAGGAGATCGATTCGGCCCGGGCCAGCCTGTTGCGGCAACAGGTCGATCTGTACAAGAAAAAAACGGAACAGATGGCGGAGATTATCGCCCTGCGCAAAAAGGGCTATCTCCATTATCGCGATTTATGGCTTAAAACCGATGAAAAACTGGAAAAAGCGGAAATACGGGCGGAACGCAATCTAAGGATAGGTTTCCTTTCCGGCGTGCTTCTTTCCGCGGCCCTGGTCATTTTTATAAAGTAAAGGTAAGATGATGAACGAGAACAGCGACATTTTATTTACTTTGGGGAAATCCCTGTTTGCCCATGCCTATGACATCATGCTGGTGTGGATGATTTTTATGGTGGTGTTGTTTATAGCCCTGCTCATCCGTTTCACCTTCGGCGTTGGATTTTCCAAAGAGAATCCCAACCCCCATATCAACGAAACCTTTGCCATGCCTCCGGGGGTTTTTCGCGGATTTATCACCATGACGCTTCTCTTTCTGGTCACCCTGATCGAGGTGATCAATCTCAACATTCCCCTGCTGGACGGCAACGGACAGATGATCGCTAAAAATGTGGGAGATATGCTCTACTTCCCCTCGGATCGCCATCATGACCTGATGGTGGCCTTTCAGATGATGCTGGCTTTTTACTTCGGCAGCAAGGTGATGAACCATGTTATCGCCACGGATAAGGAGAAAACCAAAATCCTTGCCGAAAAGATATCTGCCGCCGATGACAGCTTCAACGATCCGGAAGCCCGGGGATGAGCAACACCCTGAACGGTGCCGGAAAAAGCACTTTTTTTGAAGGAACGGTCGACCGTGTTTTTTTCTGGATCAGTCTGTTTGCCCTGGGAGTGCTACTCTTTTTAACCCTATGGCGCCAGCAGCAGATCAACACGGCACAAGCGGAATATGAGCTGTTGCAGGAGAATCACGGCGTTTTGCTGCAAGAAATGCGGGAGTTGCAACAGGAGAATACCCGGATGCGTCAACGCCTGCAACAACTGGAGGAGCGTCTTACCTTCCGGGAAAGGCGGCCCCTGCCACCGTCACCGCCCAAAGCCAGGCGCACGGACGTTCCCGTGGACAGCCGCACACTGTTTTTGAAGCGCTCGGGGAAGTAGGGTCGTTCAACTGTCGGTGATATGGTCGATATACAGCCAGATGCTGCGGGCATAGCGGAAGATAAGCGGCACGGTAACCAGACTGAAGCCACCCAGCACCAGGGCGATCTTCCAAATGGGGGATTCGATGGCCGCCATGATCAGAATAGTGGGCGCCACCACCAGGCCATACAGAAAATTGCCCACAAAGATGGCCGCCGTAAAGTAACCCTGCTCTTTTTCATACTTCATGCCGCAATTGGGGCAATGTTCATACATCTTAAACACCCCTTTAAACATTTTACCCTCTTCGCATTGCGGACATTTCAGGGTCATCATCGAGGAAAAGCTCATTGGACTCCTTAGCGGTTTAAAAATTTTATTTTTACGTTCGATGCCCCGGCCTCGATCAGGGTTACACCGCCAAAATCAATATTTAACTGAAACATATTTTTCAGGGGCATCTCTATCAGCCGGGCCAGCAGGGCGCGTATGGCGCCGCCATGACTGACCACGATAAATTTCTCTTCTTCGCCGGCCAGCAAATCCTTATAAAAGGCCTCCATGCGGTCGGCCATGTCACGGAAGGACTCCCCTTGCGGCGCGGGAATATGGGCGAAGTCGGCCCGCCATTCCTTGTACAACGGATCGTTTTCGATCTCTTCCCAGCGCAGCATTTCCCAACGACCGAAATAAATCTCCTTCAGACGATCATCGCGTATAACGGGCTGTTTTAGCTTTTGGGCCAAACGGTAGCAGCGTTGCAGAGGGCTGCTGTATACTTTGTAGAGAGTCAAATCCTCCGGCAACTGTGCCCGGGTACGTTGCGCCTCCCGCTCAAAGCTTTCCTTTAACCCGATATCGCTCTGGCCGTAGCAATAGACCAGCTCGATATCCGGGGTGGTGTGTCTTAAAAAGTAGATTTCTGTCATTCTGCTCCGCCATTTAATCCCATATTCCCGCAAAATAAGTGCGAACAGAGGCGGCCGGGAAAACGCCGCCCCGCTCCCTTCGCGTTTAACGCATACGGTAAGGCGTATAGGGCACACCCAGCGTATCGGCCTCTTTTTCCAGAGCGGTCAGATTTTGCAAAAGCTCCCGCACCCGGGGCCGGAGGGCCTCAAACTGCCCGCGGGCCAGTTTCAGATTGTCACGATGCGTTTGGGTGACGGCGCTGGTGGAGGCCCAGTGGCCATAGACCACCTCCTGGATGCGGCCAATAATGCCCGGCGCCACGGGCTCGCTGTAACCGCGCACCACGGCGTCACCGCGAAAGGCGGTAAGGATTTCATCGAGGCTGAGTTCCAGGGCCCGCAGCCGTTTTTGCAGCCCGCGGGTATCGCCGGCCGTGTCAAACAGTCCTTTGGCCAGATGTTTAATGCGCGTGGCCGATTCGTCCAGCGAGCGGTTGACGGCCAGCACATCCCGCTGCAAGGCGGCGGTTTTATGCTGAAAGGCCAGCAGTTCCGCCCGGTCCTTTGCCGGGATGGAGGTGTTGGGCAGGGCCTTGCACTCAAAGGTCTGCTTTTCGCCGACGGCGATATACTTTTCCCCCACCCTTTTTTCCATGGTCACCGAATAGGTGCCGGGCGCGGCCGGATAGCCCCGGGGAGGGGAGGCAAACATATTATCCGCTGGGAAGGGCTTCAGGTTGACGGGGGTGGCCGAAGGATAGCGCATATCCCAGCTTACGCGGTGAAAACCGGCGCTGGCCGGGCCCTGAATGCGGCGTACGACATGGCCTGCTTCATCCCGAACGGTAAAAACGATGGCCGGAGCCGGTTCCAGTTTCTCGGCCCGCAGGGCTTCCCATGAAGGATAGGGATTGTCTTTTTGTTTTTTCTCCTTTTCCCGACGCACCTTTTTAGCCGTTTTCAGTTCTTTGTCCAAATAGTAGGTAAACACCGCGCCTGCCGGCGGGTTATCCGCCCGGTACCAGCCGTCGCCCTGAAAGGCATTTTTAGAGAGCCCCAGGGGAGCGCTTTCCATAAACATCCAACTGTCCTTTACGGGGAAGAGCATCTCCTTTTCCCGCGCAAGCGTACCCTGCGCTATTCTAAGGGGGCTGTAATCATCGAGGATGTAAAAACCGCGACCGAAGGTGGCCAGTACCAGATCGCTTTCCCGGCGCTGGATATCGATATCACGCACGGCGATGACCGGCAGCCCCCCCTTTAGCGGCAGCCATTTTTTGCCGCCATCCCGGGTAAAATAGACGCCATATTCCGTGCCGGCAAAGAGCAGATTTTTAATGACATGATCCTGGGCGATGGTGTAAACGGTACCTTTCGGCAAATTCCCGGCAATGGAACGCCAGCTTTTGCCCTTGTCGTCGCTGCGCAGGATGTACGGCTTGTAGTCGCCCTTTTTGTGGTTATCAAAGGAGGCGTAGACCACATTCTCATCAAACAGGGAGGCCTGAATATCACTGACATAACTCATATCCGGCACATTTTTAAATTTGGCGGTTTTGCGCCAACTCCGGCCGCCGTTTTCGCTGACCTGTATCAGCCCGTCATCGGTGCCCACATAAAGCAGGCCCTCTTTCAGAGTCGACTCATCCAGGGAAACGATACTGCCATAGAATGAGGTGGAATTGTTTTTGGCCACGGCGTCCACGCTCCAAATGCGGCCCATTACTTTAAGCTGATTGCGGTCAAGATTGCGGGTCAGGTCGCCGCTGACCGCCTGCCAGCTCTGGCCCCGGTCGTCGCTGCGGAAAAGAATCTGACTGGCAAAATAGAGCCGTTGCGGATTGTGGGGACTGATAATAATGGCCGAGTTCCAGTTCCAGCGCAACGGCGCCTGGCCCTCGTCCGGTTGCGGCTGGATGCTTACCATCTCCCCGCTCTTCTTATCAAAGCGCACCAGGCCGCCGTACTGATATTGCGAGTAGATGATATTGGGGTCCGTCGGATCAACCACCGTCTCGAAACCATCGCCGAAAACGGTAACAAACCAATCGCGGTTGGTGATGCCGTTAACCGAGGTGGTACGCGAGGGGCCGCCCAGGGTGGCGTTATCCTGCGTGCCGCCGTAGATGTTATAAAAAGGGAAATCGTTGTCGGCCGTGACCCGGTAAAATTGGGTAACCGGCAGGTTGGGGAAAAAACGCCAGGTGGCCGCGCCGTCAAAGGTTTCATACAAACCGCCGTCCGTGCCCGTGCGCATATGGTTGCTGTTTTCCGGGTCTATCCACAGGGCATGATGATCCACATGCTTATAAAAACCGGGCACTTTTTTCCAGCTTTTGCCGCCATCCCGGGTGACCATTAAAAAGGTATCCAGGGAGTACACCTTGTCCGGGTTTTGCGGATCCACGACAATCTCCTGATAATACTGCGGCGATCCGCTGATGTAGGCATTCATTTTTTTCCAGTTTTCACCGCCGTCATCGGATTTATAGAAACCCTGACTGCCCTTCTCGGCCTCGATGATGGCATAAACACGGTCGGGGTTGGAAGGCGCCTGTGCCAGCCCTATCCGCCCCATATCCACCGCCGGCAGGCCGTTTTTCAGCCTGCGCCAACTCTTGCCGCCATCGGTACTTTTGTAGATGGCGGAGCCCGGCCCGCCGTCTATCAGCGTCCACACATGACGACGGCGTTGATAGGTGGCGGCCAGCATAACATCCGGGTTACGGGGGTCTATGATCACATCGGTACATCCGGTCATCTTATCCACGCCCAGCACTTCCTTCCAGCTTTTACCGCCGTCGGTGGAATGATACAGCCCGCGGTCGCCGCCGTCGTTCCACAACGGGCCCTGGGCGGCCACCCAAATACTGTTGCTGTCGCGGGGATCGACGAGAATTTTGGCGATATGCTCGGACTTTTTTAAGCCCATGTTTTTCCAGGTCGTACCGCCGTCAAGGCTGCGGTAGACTCCGTCCCCGTAGGAGACGCTGCGCTGGGAGTTGTTTTCGCCGCTGCCCACCCACACGGTTAGCGGGTTGTTGGGATCGATGGTCACGCTGCCAATGGAGTAGCTGCCCTGGCCGTCAAAAACCGGTTCAAAGGTGGTACCGGCGTTTTGGGTGCGCCATACACCGCCGGAGGCCACGGCCAGAAAAAAGCGGTCATGATTGGCCGGATCCACGGCAATATCCGCGATACGGCCCGATGTGAGGGCCGGCCCCAGGGCACGGAAAGACAATCCGTTATAATTTACATCGGCGAACAGGGATAGAGTAAAAAGAAATACGGTTATTATTGTGCGCTTCATTACAGCCTCCGGAGATTAAAGGTTCTAAAATAAGATATAATGCCTAAAAGAGAAAGTGTCGTGAAGACTTTTGGGATAAAATTTCCCCGGCGGAGACGCCGTTTCCCGTTGGATATATCAGAATTACGGAAGGAATCTGCCATGAAAGTATCTTTTTTCCAAAAAAACAGCCGCCCTCTCTTCATGGCACTATTTTTTCTTATTTCCCTCACCCGCATAGTCGTGGCGCAATCCGGCGACAGCCTTAGCTTTGCCGTGATCGGTGACTACGGCTCGGCAGGCGGCAACCTTAAGGCGGTGGCCGATATGATCGACGGATGGAAGGTGGATATAATCATCACCACCGGCGACAACAACTACCCCGACGGCGAAGCGTCCACCATGGATGACAATGTGGGACAATACTTTCACGCTTACATCGCCCCTTACACGGGCAGCTATGGCAGCGGCGCGGACAGCAACCGCTTCTTTCCCTCGTTGGGCAATCATGACTGGCGGGCCAAAAATGCCCAACCCTATCTGGATTATTTTACCCTGCCCGGCAATGAGCGTTATTATGACTTTGTGCGCGGCCCGGTACACTTTTTCGCCATAGACAGCGACGGCAACGAGCCGGACGGCAACGCGTCCACCTCCGACCAGGCTTTATGGCTCAGGGACCAACTGCAGGCCAGTAAGGCCCCCTGGAAGGTGGTTTATATGCATCACGCGCCCTACTCTTCCGCCCGTCACGGCTCCAACGAAACCCTGCAGTGGCCCTTCAGGGAATGGGGCGCTTCCTTGGTGCTGGCCGGACACGATCACAGTTACGAGCGTATTATGGTGGACAGCCTGCTCTATGTGGTAAACGGTTTGGGCGGCCGCAGCATATATGATTTCAACGCCCCTGTTTCCGGTTCGCAATTCCGGTATAACGACAGCTATGGCGCCATGCGTGTATTGGCCACCGGGGACAGTTTGACACTGGAATTTTACCGGATGGATGGCGCTTTGATCGACCGCTACGCTCTGGGGCAGGCTGTAACCGGCATAAGCACCCCCTCCCAAAAAGGTGACCGCGAGGAAGTACTTCTGCCCCTGCCCAACCATCCCAACCCTTTCAACGCCTATACCAATATCAACTTCAGGCTGGTCACTCAATTCGA
>JALXBH010000018.1 GCA_026991535.1 Calditrichia bacterium
CGGGGCCGGCCGGCCAGCATATAGGCCATGAAAACTATAACGATCAGCATCTTCATGAAAAAGGTAAAAAACGTTCCCACGCCGGAAACCACATTGCTGGCAATGGACATATTCTGAAAGGCCTCCAGCCAGTTGATGTTGGAAAGAATATCCACGGAAAGCTTTTTACCGATCAGATGTTCCAAAGAAGCCACCGTATTGTAAAGCAGGGTCGCCAGACGATCCTGATAGCTGGGAAAGCGGGCCACAAACTGTTCCACATTGGCGTAAACCAGCAAACCCAGCAGGTAAAGCACCACAAAGGAAACGATCAAAGTAATAAATACCGCCAGACTGCGCGGGCAGCGCACCTTGCCCAGCAGGTTCACCAGCGGTTCCAGCATAAAGGTGAGGAAAATCGCCACCATAAAAGGAAGAATGATGGTTCGTCCGACGATCAGCACCCAAACCAGCAGAAAAAGAACGATGATCCCCAGGGCGACATTGACAAAGGTATTGGGTTTATTTTGTGTCATATTTCTCCAGGGCTTTTTTTAGTTGCGGTAAAAATTCTTCCAGTATCGCCTTTCCCCGGTCCCTGGAGTAAAAATTACGAATTTTACGCGAGACTTCCTTTCTCTCGATCCGGCCTTCGTTGATATCCCGGCGGTATTGTTCAAAAATGTCCTGCACCTTTTGGGGACGCGGGCCGAAACGCAGTAGCAGCTCCCCTTTTTCATCGAGGATGAGAATAACGGGAATGGCCCTGCCGCCATTGGTTAAAAAACGATCCATAAGTTCGGGATTCTCATCACGCAAGGCAATACGAAATTCTACATCATACCCGGCGAAAAGTTTCTGCAATACCGGCAGCATGGCCGTGGAGTCGCCACACCACGGTTCGGTGATGACCAGGATTTTAAGCGCCTTAAACGGCGGCAGTTGCAGGCCGTCCACGCCGGCTCTTTTATAGTGAAGATCATGAAGAGTCTTTTGCTCTCCCAGTTCCAGAACATATTCTTCAAAAGGCATGGCCGCGTTAAAGGCCTGCAGCAGATTTTCCATAAAAGCTCACGTTTTCCTTCCCGATAGATAGTTATACAATTTTTGTCCCGATATAACGGCCACAACCGCCAGGGCCAGACCGGCCGCGATATCCACAAAATAGTGGTAGCGCAGGTAGACCGTGGAATATATCAGCAGCAGCCCCGGCAGGGCGGCCACATAAAAGTACTGTTTATCAAACTTCCAGCCATACCAAAGGGTCATGACCGTAATCATCGTATGCCCGCTGGGAAAAGCATCATGCTGGCGCTGTTCCAGGGTACTCAGCAGGTGATCTATGCTTTCGCGCAGCCAAACGCCGTGCAGGCCGATGGTTTGTATATCCGTAAGGATAAAACGGGGCCCGACGGCCGGTATGACAAAGTAACCCATGTAAGAAAGGTAAAATCCATACACAATCTGGAAAGCTACAAAGTAAAAGGCTTCCATTTTACCCTTTAAAAAGAGGCGCGCGGCCAGAATAATGGGGAAAAAGTAAAAGGCGGCATAAATCCATTGCAGAACCTCGGTAAGCAGGGGCCAGGTGAACTGCTCCAGCCACAGGGTGGGATGGGTGCCAAACAGAGTGTAATCCCATTGTAGCAACATCACGTCAAAATCCCGCGGATGCACCGAATAGACCAGATAATGCAACTCGGTAAAGTTCATCGGCAGGATGGCAATGGGGCTCCAGGGCTTAAGCATGCGGCCCCACTTGCCGTCAGGCCCCAGAAGCAGCGCAATCACCGCCAGATGAAACAGCAGCCACCAGCCGCCCATAACGATTTTGGGATAAAACAGGATGATCAGCAGAGCCATCAGCAGCTGGTAACTCATCAGCACCACCAGCAGCGGATGGGTTGCCCTGGGCAGGCGTTGCAATAACCTTCTCATCGGCTCAGCGCTTATCGCTTTCCACTTTGGGCAGCACGATGCCCTTCTGGTTCTGGTATTTACCCCTGCGATCGGCGTAGCTGGTTTCGCAGGCTTCATCACCGCCGTAAAACAAAAGCTGGCCCAGCCCCTCGTTGGAATAGATTTTGGAGGGCAGCGGCGTGGTATTGGAAATTTCCACCACCAGGTGCCCCTCCCACTCCGGCTCCAGCGGGGTGACGTTAATGATGATGCCGCAACGGGCATAGGTGGATTTGCCCACGCAGATGGCCAGCACATCCCGCGGTATGCGGAAATACTCCACCGTGCGCGCCAGGGCAAAGCTGTTGGGCGGGATGATGCAGGCGTCGCCTTTGTAGTCGATAAAGGAGCCGTTCTCAAACTTTTTCGGATCCACCAGGGCGTTGTTGATGTTGGTAAAAATTTTATATTCATCGGCCACGCGAAAATCGTAGCCGTAACTGGAAAGTCCGTAGCTTATTTTATCGCCGCCCGTATGTTCACAAAAGGGCTCAATCATACAATGTTCGCGGGACATGCGTCTTATCCACTTATCCGATTTTATGCTCATTCCACACCTTCTTCATAACTCATGATTTTCTTTTTCTTATCCGGAGATTCCGGTTTTACAGAGGAATATTGCCATGTTTTTTCGGCGGATTTTTATCCACCTTGTTTTGCAACATATGCA
>JALXBH010000019.1 GCA_026991535.1 Calditrichia bacterium
TTATCCATGAAATCCTGGATGCGGTGGAGGTATGTCATGTGGCCTTTAACATTGAGGGGCGGGCACAGGTACAGCCGGTAAATTTCGGACGCAGCGGCGAAACGCTTTATATCCACGGTTCACCCAATAACAGGATGACCCGGGCTCTGATAGAGTCGGGAGAGGCCTGTCTGAGCGTTATGATTCTGGACAGTATGAAGCTGACCCGTTCAGCCTTTCACCATTCCGTCAATTTTCGCTCGGTGGTGGTTTTTGGCAGGGTGGAGGAACTGAAAAGTGATGAGCAAAAAGTGGAAGGTCTGAAAACCATTATCAATCACTTTGTACCCGGCCGTTGGGAGCATTGCCGTCCGCCGACAAAAAAGGAGTTGAAAGCCACACGGGTCATCGCCATCCATATTGAAAGTGCTTCGGCAAAAGTGGCCGATGGCGAGCCGACCGACGAGCGGGAGGATTACAATTCCGGTTACTGGGCAGGTGTAATACCCGTAACAACCGTTTATGGCTATCCCCGGGCGGATAGCAGGCTAAAGTCCGGTATCTCATTGCCCGGACATGTGCTGGATTTTTATAAGGTAAAAAATAAAATATCTTAAAAAACCGTCGCAGCCATTTTTTTCTTATCTGAGCCGGGGTATAAACGCCTCTCAATCCTTCGTGTGGGAAGTCAAATAATATTTATTTATAGAAAAATATTTCTTATAAATAATTAGAATTTGAAATAATTTATAATTGTAATAATTTACTTCATAAATAAATAAAGAGGGTAGGACAATGAGTAATGATTCCATCGAACATCGCATGGCCAATCTGATTTTTCTGCTACGGCAGAAGTGTTATACCAAGGATATGTACTTTGTACACTCCTTTAACATTACCCTGGCGGAGTACAACTGCCTGGTTCTCTTTTTCAGTCGTGACAGCTATGGTGTAAAAGACCTGGCGCGGGCACTGGACATCACTCCGGGCGGCGTAACCCGTATTATAACCTCCCTGGAAAAGAAAGGTATCGTTAAAAGGCAGATATCGAAGGAGGACCGGCGCAATATCAATGTCTCGCTAACCAAAAAGGGCGGCAATATGGTGGAGCGTCTGCGTGAAGCCTCGGTGGAACTGCATGGTAAGATATTGGATCAAATGGAGCCGGGCAATCAGGAGACGGTTCTGATGGCCCTTGAACACCTTACCGAAGCCATAGACGGTTGGGTGGCGGAGCATACGCAGAAGAAAAAGTAAAAAATACAAAGTATAAAAAAGAATGGATGATGGTGCCGCTTGCAAAAGCGAAAGTTAAACCGAGCGTTTTGAAAATGAAGTTTCCCGCTTATTGACGCGGGAGAAAAATAGCATTTTCAGGGACGCATCAATTAAAAAGTTTATCACAATGATATGACCTGAATGACATAACATATATTTCCGGATGGTGAAATGAAACAGTCCACGTTTAGCCTTGCGCGATTATTAGTGCTGGTTTCTCTGGCGGTTGTCTTAGCCCTCTTCTATGCGATCTGGACTCACTCAACTGATCCCGGAAACCTTTCAATTATTTTTCTAACCGCTCTGTTGGTGGCGGCCGTCTTTGCCGATACGCGAAAGATGCCCGCTATCACCCTGCGAAAGATTTTATATTCCCTGGCCTATATCCTTTTTCTGATAAAGGAAATTATCAAATCCAACTTTGATGTAGCCCGGCGTGTGATACAGCCGGTGATGCCCATTAATCCGGGCATCGTTCCCGTTAAAACCAAGCTTAAATCCCCCATTGGCCGCATGATTCTGGCCAACTCCATCACCCTGACGCCCGGCACGCTTACCGTGGATGTGCGCGATGATCATTTTTATATCCATTGGATAGATGTGACCGACAGGGATGAGCATGGGGCCACGCAGGCCATTGTCAGTGGCTTCGAAAAATATCTGGAGGTGATCTTTGGCTGATTTAATTATCCATATCGCCGCCGCGATAGCTCTGTTAGGCGTTGCCCTGGCTGCGGCGCGCATGGTAAAAGGGCCCTCGGTGGCGGACAGAACAGTGGCCCTGGATACTTTAACCGTTATTTCCATATCGCTGATGGCCATGATCGCCTTGTTTGCGGAACGGGTGATCTATCTGGATGTGGCATTGGTTTATGGCATTCTCAGCTTTTTAGGGGTAATTGCCGTGGCCCGTTACCTGGAAGGGGGGCTGTAATGGAATGGTACCGTCTGACAGGAAGCATCCTCAGTCTGATGGGGGCCTTGTTTTTGTTTCTGGGCGCCCTGGGCGTATGGCGCATGCCCGATGTGTATAACCGTATGCAAACCGGCACCAAGTCTACCACCCTGGGTAGTATCCTCACTCTGTTTGGTCTCGGCGTCTATCATCCACAATGGATGGGACAAATGCTCATTCTGATGCTGTTTATCGCCGTGACCAATCCTATCTCTTCCCATGCCCTGGCCCGGGCGGCGCATCATATCGGCATACCACTGACAAAAAAATCCGTTGTGGATGATCTGGTGGAAGAGGAAGAGCCGCGGCTGGAATCCATGGCAGAAATGGAGGAACGGTAATGGAAAACATCTTAATAACCCTGTTATCCCTGATAATTTTAGTCGCTGCCCTGGCTGCCATATATCTGAGGAATATGATCAGCGCGATTTTAGCCTCCGGACTGGTCAGTTTGTTTGCCAGTATCCTTTATTTGCTCATGGCCGCCCCCGATGTGGCCATGACCGAGGCCGCCATAGGCGCCGGGCTTTCCACGGTTATTTTTCTGCTGGCCTTTAAAAAAACACGGGATGAGGAGGTGGAAAATGGTTAGGAAAACCATCGCTCTGGCGCTGATGAGCGGCTTGGCCTTTATCCTGGCCTTCATTTTGGGAGACTGGAGTCCCATGGAAAGGCTGTCCGGCGTGGCTTACGACTATGTGACCCGCGGCGCCGCTGATTTGGGGGCCATGAATCTGGTGACGGCCATCGTGGTTACCTATCGCGGCCTGGATACCCTGGGTGAAGTGACGGTGTTGTTTCTGGCCGCATCCGGTGTGGCGGTTTTGTTACGCCGCAAGAGGGATGAGGCTGCCGCCACCGTTAAGATTAAAAGAGCCGCCAGTGAAATCGTTACCACCGGCGCCTCCCTGCTTAGCCCTTTTATTGTCATGTTTGGCGCCTATATCTTTTTAAACGGACACCTCTCTCCGGGCGGCGGCTTTCAGGGTGGGGCGGTAATCGCCTCGGCCGTGTTGCTGCTTTTTCTGGCCCATCCGGATTATAAACTTAGGCACAATGTCCTGAATATCATCGAATCCTTTTCCGGGTTTACCTATGTGCTTGTGGGGCTGTTGGGGCTCTTTCTGGCGGGCGGCTTTCTGGATAACCGCTTTTTACCCCTGGGCACCTATGGTACCATTCTCAGCGCCGGCGCCATCCCTTTGATATATACCCTGATTGGTCTGAAGGTGGGTACGGAGCTGGCCGGCATTCTGGAAAATATGAAAGGACGTGCCTAATGAAGCTTGTTATGGTTTTGGGAGCTGCGCTTATGCTGATCGGTTTCTGGGGACTGATTACCCGCAGAAACATGATTAAAATGATACTGAGCCTGGCCATTGCGGAAACGGGCCTGCAATTGATAATGATCGCCGTTGGTTATATCAACGGTGGAACCGCACCCATTTTGGACAGCGCCGTGGATAAATTGTCTGCCGTGCAACAGGTTGTGGACCCCGTGCCACAGGCCCTGGTACTTACCGCCATTGTCATCGGCGTGGCCGTAAACGCATTGATGCTGACCTTTATTATCCGTCTATATCAAAAAAAACACTCTCTCAATATTAGTGACTATAAGGATATGAAATGGTAAACCCGATTTTTATTCCGGTTGCGGCCTTGGGTATGGCCTTTTTGTTGCCCGTGCTGGAGCGCTTTGGACGAAAAACGGTAAATGTTCTTTTTTTTCTGACCCTTGGCTTTTTTACCGCCGCTTCCCTGATTTGGCTTAATGACTTTTTTATGGCCAACAGTCCGGTGCTCCGGGTATTCACGGCCGGTTTTAAACCGCCCCTTTCCATCAATTTGCAGGTGGGATCGCAAGAGGCCATGCTTTTGGCGGCCATTAACGTGCTGTCCCTGGCCGGTGCTTTTTATCTGCTGCCCCATCTCAATGTTACCGGACTAAAGGCCAGGGTGCTCTTTTTACTGTTCACCCTGGGCATGAACGGTCTGGTGATGACCCGTGATATTTTTAACCTGTTTGTTTTTTTGGAAATCACTTCCATCGCCAGTTACGCCCTGATAGGCATGGATGTTCGCCTGAAATCTTTAACTGCCGGTTTTAAATATATGATTGCCGGCAGCCTTGCTTCCATCTTTTTGTTGTTTGGTATTATTCTGCTTTATCAGGCTTCGGGAACCCTGAACATCGATGGTATGATTGCCTCCGGCGTGACCCTAAATGACAGCCCGCTAATTCAGGGCGCGGCTTTTATGCTCTTTCTCTCCTTGTTTATCGAGATGAAACAATTTCCGGCCAACGGGTGGGCTTTGGACGTCTATCAGGCCGCCCATCCCGGGATTTCGGCCATGATTTCCGCCGGTAGCAGCGGGGCGATCTTTTTTGCACTGTACAAAATATTTCCCCTGGCCGGAGAGAACTGGTATCTGGCCGCCGCCATAACGGGTAGCACAACTTTTGTGATTTCCAATCTTATCGCCCTGCGTCAAAGGCAGGTCACCCGTCTGCTGGGCTATTCGTCCGTGGGGCAGATGGGACTGTTGCTTGCGGCCCTGGGATTTGGGTTTTATGTCAACAGGGGACGCGATAACTATGCCTTTATCCTGGCCGCTCTCTTTTTTAACCACTTCTTTGCCAAGGCCGGCCTGTACTGGATTGCCGGTATTGTAAAAAAGGAGAGGATAGAGGAGTGGTCCGCCTTGAGGCGGAATCCCGTTCTGCTCTTCCTGACCGGTTTATTCATTCTTGCCCTGCTGGGGGCACCTCCCTTTGCCGGATTTTGGGGGAAATGGGCGCTGATTATGAACCTGGGCCGGGAAGATACCTTTTGGGGGGTGGCGCTTTTGTTGTTCGGTTCGTTGTTGGAGGCAGCCTTTTTACTGCGCTGGTTTGGCCTGGCTATGCGCGGTGCCACCCATGACGATATACAGCCCTCCCCGGCGGTCCGGGAAATATTTGTTACCGGTTTATTTGCCCTGATCAGCCTTACACTGGGGGCCCGGTTCGGCTATATGCGGCTAACCGCGGATCTATGGACATATGTTTTTCCTCTTATTCTGGCGGCCATACTCTTCTTATTTGAGGGTTTTTCGGTCTATCTGCGTGTAATGGCTTCGCTGGTTGTTATGCTCTTTTTCGGTTTTTATCTCTATCCCCTGGAGCAGGGCCTGGCCTTTTACTTTTCCCTTATATTTATCGGAGGGGGGCTGTTGATGCTGTTGGCCACATTGTATCAACCCCGGCGCAGTGCCGGTTATTATCCCCTGCTGGTTCTCATGTTCAGCTCCATGGCGGTATTAACGGCCTCCAAAACCCAGTTGGGTTTTTTCATGAATTGGGAGTTAATGACATTTTCATCCTATTTGTTGATTATACGTGGAAAGAAAAGCCGTAAGGCCGCCTGGCTCTATGCGCTCTTTTCCCTCGGGGGCGCCTTAGCCATGCTGGCCGGATTTTCCGTGTTACAACTAATCCGTCCGGGCGCGGAACTCTTGGCGGATTTGGCGTATGCGGGGGAGTACGGAGGCGTTATTTTTACCCTGATCTCCATGGCTTTTCTGGTTAAGGTGGCGGCGCTCGGATGGCATATCTGGGCGCCGGACGCCTATGCCGAGGCGGAGGATGACCTTACGGCCATGCTTTCGGCCATCCTTTCCAAGGCCGGAATCTGGGGGCTTTTGTTGCTGGCCGTATTTATGGGCGCGCCCCTGTGGCATAGTCTTTCCCTGAACACTGTTTTGGGCTGGCTGGGAACCCTGACGGCTTTTTTTGCCACCCTGTATGCCATCTTTCAGGAAGACGCCAAACGGCTGCTGGCCTGGTCCAGCATTGGCCAGGTCGGATATATTGTGATGGGAGTGGCCATGATGTCCCACCTGGGCTGGCTGGCCGCCTTGTGGCACACCCTTAACCACTTCTTGTTTAAAGGATTGCTTTTTCTGGCCATAGCCGGTGTCATCCATCGTACCGGCACCCGCAATATGTATGAGATGGGCGGGCTGATCAAACGAATGCCTTTCACCTTTTTCTCGGTGATGATCGGCATTATCGCTCTTTCCGGCGTGCCGCCCCTAACCGGCTTTGGCGGCAAATGGCTGCTTTATGAAGCGCTGATCGAAAAAGGGTGGTATCTGCAGGCCGGAGTCGCCTTTTTTGCCAGCACCATTGCCTTTCTCTATTGTTACCGCTTAATCCATGCCATTTTCCTGGGTATCCCCAAACCGGATCAGTTGCAGGTAAGGGAAGCGCCTTTCCGGATACTGTTTCCTCAGTATATCCTGATAGCCTTTATCTTCGTTTTTTCCCTGAAGCCCGCCTGGCTGTTAAAGCCGCTCTCGGCCATGGTTGCGCCGTATTTTACGCCAACCCTGGGCTGGCAGGGGGACACCGCGGTAAGTTCGTTGGGGTACTGGAACGGAACGGTGATGATGATTCTGGTAGTCTTCATCTTTGCCTTAGTCCTGTTGAACCTGTTGTGGATGTCGCGCGGCAGTAAAAAGGTTAAACCCTTTAATATCGTCTATGCCGCGGAAAAACCGGATCGTCCACAAACCACTCATTATGCCTGGCACTTTTTCACTCCTTACCAAAGGGCCATGCGTCCCCTGCTTAAGCCTCTGATACGTCATTTCTGGCAGGGGGTAGGCGAGTGGACCGCCACCGGCGGCAGTGTGTTGAGGCGCATCTATAACGGAAACGGGCAAAGCTATGCCATGCTTATATTGCTGTTGGCCATCATCTTATTTGCCCTAACGGCGGGAGCGTGATCATGGACGGTATTGTTTTAAAAGTGGTTTATGCGATACTATCGCTCATATTGATTTTCAATTACGGCATGCTGGTTATCGGGGTAACGGCAAAAATCGTCGCCCGGGCTCACGGCCGCATCGGTCCTCCCTTTTATCAGCCCTATATTGATCTGCTAAAAAGCATTTCCATGCGTACGTCGGTGCACCATGGGGTGATGTTCTGGCTGGGACCGGTTTTCCGCCTGACGGGAGGCATCGGCCTTTATATGCTGATTCCCGCGGTTTACGGTTCGGAATGGCTGCAAAATTTCAGCTTCAGCGGCGACCTGATTCTTGTGATCTATTTTATTTTTTTCGGTATGCTGGGCATGGCTTTGGGAGCGGGCGAAAGCGGTCATCCTTTTTCTGCTATGGGGATTATGAGGGGACTGGCCCATACCACGGCCTCGGAGGTACCCTTTGCCCTGGCCATCATTGCCGTGGCGGCGCAATACCACACCTTGTCCATAAGCGACATCGTTGCCGCTCAACAGGGGGGTATCGGCCATTGGACGCTGATGACCAATCCCCTGGCCACCCTTGCCGGCATGCTGGCCTATCTGGGCATGATGATGCACTCTCCCTTTGACCTGCACATGGCCCCACAGGAGATACCCGTCGGCCCGGTAACGGAATATAACAGCAGCTATCTGGCGCTGATGCAGTCCAACCGTTCCATCTTTGCTTCGGCCAAGCTGATTCTATTTATGAACCTGTTCTTTGGCGGCGCCACATCCATCCCGGAAATGGTTGTTAAAACCTTTCTGATATTTTTCTTTTGTGTATTTGTAGGTGTGGTTTTTCCCCGCTTCCGCGTGGAACAGTCGGTACGTTGGTTCTTAAAACTGCCCACGATGATAGGCGTTCTTGCCGTGGTCATCTATACGGTACATGGATAACGGAAAAAAGAACATTTTAAGAGAGAGTACAATGGACAAAGAAAAAGACGGCGTTTTAGCCACCATTGAAGAAGCCCGTAAGAGCTTTAACGAACAAGACTATTATTGTCAGGAACTGCCCAAAACGGTACAGCCGGTGGCCAATAAAATCGTCCGCGGCTTTTACAACTGGGCGCAGGCCAACTCCCTGTGGATTTTGGGTTTTGGCACCGGATGCGGTTCCATTGAACTGCCCCCCCTCTTTACCCCGCGCTATGATGTGGCCCGTTTTGGCATTTTCCCCCGACCCACGCCGCGCCAGGCCGGTGTTTTTATCATCAGCGGTTATTTGTCGGTTAAAACGCTTAAGCGCGTTATCCGCAGTTATGAACAGATGCAAAATCCCAAGTTTGTATTGGGGCTGGGCAGTTGCACGGTTAACGGAGGCATGTATTTTGACAGTTACAATACCATCAACCGTCTGGATTATTACCTGCCGGTGGATGTTTATATAGCCGGATGCATGCCCCGGCCCGAGGCCCTGATGAAGGGTTTTGAAACCCTTAAAGAGCAGATCCGCGCGGGAAAGGCCGAGGGGGCCAATCACTATGTGGAGAATCTGGAGTGGTATAAAGCAAATCAAAAACAGATTATAAAAGACTGGGATATGCCGGAGTACAACTGGTAAGCCCGGAAAGAGGTAGCGATGGATCTGATTTTAAATGAACTGGAAAACCGTTTTGGGGTCACAAACCGCGATGAACGGCGCAATGATCTCTCTTTTGCCACTGTCGGCCGGCAAACGGCCGTGGAGGTTATCACCTGGCTGCGGGATTATGCCGGTTTTCGT
>JALXBH010000020.1:0-7500 GCA_026991535.1 Calditrichia bacterium
ATATTACCTTTTTCATCTATTAGTTCAAAGAGAACTCTAACATAAGGAGCCGTAGTCCCACTTCCACGATCATCATATTTAGACCAATCATATCGAAACTCAAAATCATTAGGGAAAGCGATATTCTGTTTTGCGATATGTATTCCAGGTATAAATGAAGTAATATATTTTCTCCCATCTCTTCCATTTCTAATGACCAAATCTTCACCCCATGAAGGGACAGCATCGCCTTCTTCATATTTTTGAAAATTCTCTTTAAAAAATATTTCACCTGGAGTAAATATTTTGGATGAATAATCTTTTTTATCAAATTTTCTTGGTTTTGTGAAGTCACTATAATCAGTTATTTTATTCATTAATGATAAAACTGTTTTATTTTTTTGTATACTAACAGAAGCAACCGAAAAAATTGACCCAGTTTCAGTAGAAATTAATCTTGCGTTTATTCGAACTTTTGAACTTAAATCAGTAATCGAACCAGTAGCTATAGCATCAACTCCTAATATTTTACCTAACTTTTTTGCCTTAGTTGGATCAATCAATCCAGTAAAATTGAGCTTATGTTCTTGCATCACTTTATTGAGTAGATTTCTTTCAATCACATCAAATTTTTTCGTTAAGAACAACTTTGTAATTAATTCTTCAGCTAAAAACTTACCAAGTTCAGTTACTTTACCATCCAAATCAGAAAATTCTATAACTGCAATCTTGCTTTTACCGCCTTCTAACATGCTGGTTACGATTTGATTTGCTAAATCATCCAATTTAATTTCAAGTTCATCTTTCTTATTTCTATTATCCAAAGAAGAGTTATAATTCAATGATGGAGATTGAGTGGTACAATTGATGATAAAAATTAAAAGAATTATTACTATTAACTTTATTCTTTTCATACTGTTTTTCTCCTATGGTTAATAGGATATAATTTAAATATATTTATAGTAGAAAAATTACATTCAGGCATAACTATGTATTAACCGGAATTCCGTATTTTACATGCATAATAAGCAAAAACGGATATTAGCGCAAGGAAAATGACTTCCTTTCCCTGTCAATGTCAATATAATCTGTTGATTTTAGCAGTTATCCGGTAATTAACAGATGTCCGTATAATATGGAAAAGCACACCCGTTTTCTCCATTGCCTTGAAAATAAATCGATTCCCCCTGTTACCTTCAAATAGTTGTAAATACAACTCACAGGGATGACTGTCCCTGCCGTAAAATTCACGACCGATATCGGCAGCTATGTTCTTGAAAACAATATTTAGATTAGCAGACTTAGGCCGCGCTGCCTACCGGCGGCAGATCATGGCCGGGAGCTTCGACCAGGTGAAGTACGGTTAAACGTTGTCGGATGATTTTAGTTTGCGCCCTTATAATAACGTTCTTTCCTTTAGCTGTTCAGAATATAAAAATCACGCGGACGGGTGTTTAAGATTGCGTGTAGGCAGCCCTATTGCAGGCATGAGCATAAAAAAAGCCCTCCCGCAAGCGGAAGGGCCATACATAAAAACAGGGTCTTTTATAAAATCGGACTGATATCCGCGTCGTAGTCAACGCCATCCAGCCCAAAACCGAAGAGTTTTAAAAAGTCGGTCTTATAACCGGCATAATCGGTCAGTTCCATGATGTTTTCCGTTTTCAGCAGGGGCCATACCTTGTCCACTTCGGCCTGTACCTCGTCGGCCATTTCCCAGTCATCCAGCCGCAGGCGGTTCTCCTCGTCGGTGGGGGTGACGTCGGCGTATAGCCGCTCCCGGTACATACGGTCGGCCTGTTCCACCGGTCCTTCATGGGTGCCCCTGGCTTTCATGATTTTAAAGAGCACGGAGATATAGAGCGGCACCACCGGTATGGCCGAGCTGGCCTGGGTAACGATGGCCTTCATCACCGAGACATGGGAGACGCCGTTCAGCGGTCTGAGCAGCTCGTTCAGCCGGGCGGAGGTCTTGTCCAGGTCTTCCTTGGCCTTGCCGATGCTGCCTTTCCAGTAAATGGGCCAGGTCAGTTTGGGGCCGATGTAGGTATAGGCCACGGTTTTGCAGCCTTCGGCCAGCATACCCTCCCGGGCCAGCAGATTCATCCACATTTCCCAGTCTTCGCCGCCCATAACCATCACCGTGTCTTCGATTTCCTGTTGCGTGGCCGGTTCGATATGTACCGGTTTGATTTCATCGCGGTCGGTATCAATGGTTTTGCCATCATAGGGTTTGCCTATGGGCTTAAGGACGGATTTGGCCACATAGCCCGTTTTGGGGTGTGTGCGTCTTGGCGCGGCCAGGCTGTACACCACCATATCGAAAGGGCCGAAGCCTTCGCGCGCTTTTTGCAACACCTGTTGCTTGACGTCGTCGGAAAAGGCATCACCGTTGATGCTGTAACTTTGCAGACCCTCTTCGCGGGCGAAACGATCCACGGCCACGGAATTGTACCAGCCGGCCGTTCCCGTTTTCTTTTCGGTGGGTTCTTTTTCAAAAAAGACGCCCAGCGTGGAAGCGCCGTTGCCAAAAGCGGCGGAGATGCGCGAGCCGAGACCGTAACCGGTGGAGGCGCCGATAACCAGTACCTTTTTGGGTCCGTTTTTCATGGGGCCTTTGCTTTTTACAAAATCGATCTGTTGGCGGACGTGTTCCGTACAGCCTTGAGGGTGAGCCGTCAGGCAAACATAGCCGCGTATACGGGGCTTGATAATCATAAGAGAGGTTCCTTTATTTAATCACATGAACAGGGCGGGCCTGCAATGCTTTTTCGATTTCCGCTTTTTTCTTTTCGTAACCTTTACGGCCCATCAGGGCATAGGTTGCAATTTTTCCTTCTTCGACGCCCGGTTGGTCAAAGGCGTTTATATTCAAAAGTTCTCCGGCATAGGCGGTGGCCACCTCCAGCAGATAGAGCAGGCCGCCCACATGTTCGGCGTCAACCTTTTCCAGCTTCAGGGTCAGATTAGGTCGCCGGTTGTTGGTCAGGGCCAGTTCCGTGGCGCTTTTTTCGGTGTTAAGCAGTTGGCCCAGTGATTTTCCCGCAAGGTAATCAAAATCGGCAATATATGGAAAATGATTTTCCAGGGGCGTGTTATGCTTAAAATGTCCCACTTCTAAAAATGTGGTGATTTTATCGTTGGGCCCCTCTACATAAAGCTGCACCTGGGAGTGCTGATCCGTGGCCCCCAGAGCCTTGACCGGCGTCTGGCCCACATCCACGCGCTTGCCGTTACGGTCAAAACGCTTACCCAGGCTTTCCGCCCAGAGCTGACGGTACCAATCGGCCACATCGCGTAATTTATTGGAATAAGGCATCATCACGCTAATATTTTTTCCGCGCTTCATCATCTCCGTATGGATCAGGGCATACATAAAGGCGGGATTGTCAAACAAATCCTCGCGGCCGGTCAGAGCGTCCATCTTGCGGGCGCCGCGCATCAGGGCCGCTATGTCGATGCCGGAAAGGGCGGCGGGGATAAGGCCCAGCGCCGTAAACACGGAAAAGCGTCCGCCCACATTTTGCGGGATACGGAAACATTTAATGGGGTTTTCGTTGGCAATCTGATTGAGCAGCCCGGCATGGGGGTCGGTGGTGAACAGCAGGTTGCGGTAGAAGTTCTCGCCCAGGGCTTTTTTAAGATGCTCCATGAAGTAGAGCAGAGTGGAGGCCGTTTCCGCCGTGCCGCCGGATTTGGAAACCACATGAAACAAGGTCTTTTTTACATTGATGTGGGGCAGGATTTCATCCAGCCAGTCGGGATCCACATTATCGGGAAAAAACATGGCCGGTTGCCGGTCCATATTGTAGTAGGCGCTGTTCAGTGAAGTGTGCAGGGCGATCGGCCCCAGGGAGGAGCCTCCAATGCCAATATGCACGTAAGCGTCAAAACGCTCCCGGATGGAGCCGGTATACTTGTTAACCTCGTTGACCAGGGTTTCATCGTGGGGGAGATCAAAAAAACCAAGCGTGCCGTCGGCTCTTTTTTGTTGCAAGGCTTCATGGTAAGGGGCGGCAGCGGCGGCCATGCTCTGTAACTCTTGCAGATTAAGGCCATGCTCATTACCAATAGATGTATCCAATACATTAGAATAGTCTAATCGTATATCCATTTTTATATATTCCTGTGATTATAATAAGAAAAACCCGGGCGGGAAGCCCGGGTGAGAGTTTTTTAATTTAGATTATCGAGCGGAAGATCGCTCTTTTTTTCTTCATCGGAGCGGGGGGTGGCGGTTTCGTTAAATTGAAGATCGGACTTGCCCTTCAGCTTAACCTGTATCACACTACCCTCCTTAAAAGTGCCTTTTAGAAGCTCGTCGGCGATGGGGTCTTCTATATATTTTTGAATAGCTCTCTTAAGCGGACGCGCGCCATACATGGGATCAAAGCCCTTTTCCACCAAAAATTTCTTGGCGCCGTCGGTCAGTTGAAAACCGATTTCGCGCTCGGCCAGTTTGTTGACCACTTCCTTAAGGGCAATATCTATGATAAAGGTGGCACTCTCCTCCTTAAGGGGATGAAACATCACCACATCGTCCAAACGGTTGAGAAACTCCGGATTGAAGGCGTTTTTCAATTCGTCATTGATCTTGCTTTTCATATTTTCAAAGCGGTCGTCCGTTTCCACGTTGGTAAAGCCGTAGCCGCTGGTATTTTTCAGATACTTCATGCCGATGTTGGAGGTCATGATCAGCACCGTGTTTTTAAAATCCACCTTGTGGCTCAGCGAATCGGTCAGATGTCCTTCGTCAATCACCTGTAACAGCAAATTGAATACGTCGGGATGGGCCTTTTCGATTTCATCCAGCAGGATAACCGAATAGGGGTGGCGGCGCACTTTTTCCGTCAGGATGCCGCCTTCCTCGTAACCCACATACCCCGGAGGGGAACCGACCAGTCTGGAAACGTTGAATTTCTCCATATATTCGCTCATGTCGATACGGATCAGGGCATTGGGGCTTTCAAACAGATAATCGGCCAGTTGTTTGGCCAGATAGGTTTTACCCACGCCGGTAGGTCCTAAAAAGATAAAGCTGCCGATCGGGCGGTTGGGGTCTTTAAGACCGGCCCGGGCCCGGCGTATGGCCTTGGAGATGGTTTCCACCGCTTCATCCTGTCCGATAACCCGTTTTTTCAGGGCCTTGTCCATGTCCACCAGCTTTTCCGTTTCGCTTAAAGCGATACGCTGGGTGGGGATGCCGGTCATCATGGCCACCACGGCGGCAACATCGTCTTCGGTCACGCTGGCCACCTTACTCTCTTCTTCCAGTTCCCATCTCTGGCGCGCGGATTCCAACTGTTCGCTCAGGCTGCGTTCTTTGTCGCGCAGCTTGGCCGCCCGTTCAAAATCCTGCAATTTGGCCAGGGATTCCTTTTCCGTGCGGATACGCTCAATTTCAGCCTCGAGTTCAAGGATTTCCTTGGGTACGATAATGTTCTCCATATGAACCCGGCTGCCCGTTTCATCAAGAACGTCGATGGCCTTGTCGGGAAAGTGCTTGTCGCTAATATAGCGGTCGGCCATTTTAACGATAGCGTCTATGGCTTCTTCGGAGTAGATGACGTTATGGTGTTTTTCATAACGGTCCTTTACCGTCATCAGTATTTCACGTGTCTCATCTTTAGATGTGGGTTCCACCATCACTTTTTGGAATCGGCGTTCGAGCGCGCCGTCCTTTTCTATGTACATACGGTACTCGTCAAGGGTGGTGGCGCCGATACATTGCAGTTCACCGCGGGCCAGGGCCGGTTTAAACATGTTGGAGGCGTCCAGCGAGCCGGAGGCGCCGCCCGCGCCGACGATGGTATGCAATTCGTCTATAAAAAGAATCACATCGGTAGCTTTTTCCAACTCGGTCATTAAGGCTTTCATACGTTCCTCAAACTGACCACGGTATTTGGTGCCGGCAACGATCGAACCCATATCCAGGGCCACCACGCGTTTGTTGTGTAATACGCGCGAGACCTTTTTTTCGACGATGCGGATGGCCAGTCCCTCGGCGATGGCCGTTTTACCCACGCCGGGTTCGCCGATCAGCACCGGATTGTTCTTCTTACGACGGCTGAGAACCTGGGCCACGCGTTCGATCTCCTTCTGACGGCCGATGATGGGGTCCAGCTTGCCGTCTATCGCCATTTGGGTTAAATCACGGCCAAAGTGATCCAGGGCCGGTGTTTTGGTTTTTTTAGGGGTCTGTTTTGGCGCGGGGGGCACGGAAGGCTTCCCGGCCAGAATATTCTCCAGTTCATTGTAGCAGGCGGCATACTCCACATTAAAGGTTTGCAGTACCTGTGCAGCCACGCTGTCCTTCTCCTTTAATATGGAAAGAAGCAGGTGTTCGGTTCCGATAACGTCATTGTTAAAGTTTTTAGCCTCGATATAGGTCATTTTCAGGGCCTTTTCCGCCCGCTTGGAAAGGGGCAGGTTACCGATGGTCATCGTTCCGCCGGAGGGTGCCGTGGCGTCTTCTATGGCTTTTTTCAGTTTATCCAGATTGCAGCCCAGGTTTTTGAGGATTTTTACGGCAATGCCCTCGCCTTCCTTAATAATACCCAGGGTAAGGTGTTCTGTGCCTATATAGTCATGTCCCAGACGCATGGCTTCCTCTTTGGAGTAGCGGATTACTTTTTGAACACGACTTGTAAAATTGTTTCCCATGGTTCCACCTTTAATCTTTTTTATCACAAGGATAATTAAACAATTTCAATTTAGTATAGCTTAACAACTCAGTCAAGAAATCATAATTTTAAATTTCACATACACATTTTGGTTCCTTATGGCCACATATTGCATAATAGGATAAAAAAAGAAAAACTTGCTAAACGGGGCCGTAAATGGACAGCAATAGAACGGTGACGGGTATGGAAAATAAAAAGTAAAAAACCTTCAAAAAAGATTTGCAGAGATAAGAAATGGTTGGTAGATTAGAAGCTCTCGTAAACAGAGAAGCCTTTTGGGAAAAAGGTTAAAATAAAAATTGCTAATTGCATAAGGCGTGTTTAAATTCAACACCCTTTGTTCATTGAGAAGATGAGTTGAGCGGGTCAAAGAGGTTTATGACCTTTGAGACAAAATAAAATTACAACGAAGAGTTTGATCCTGGCTCAGGACGAACGCTGGCGGCGTGCTTAACACATGCAAGTCAAGGGGAAATTTCGAGCTTGCTCGAGAGAGTATACTGGCGAACGGGTGAGTAACGCGTAGGCAACCTGCCTCTATGATTGGGATAACTCGCCGAAAGGCGGGCTAATACCGAATAATATCTCGAAGACGCCTGTTTTTGAGATCAAAGATGTCGCAAGTTATTGCATAGAGATGGGCCTGCGTTCCATTAGCTTGTTGGTAAGGTAACGGCTTACCAAGGCGACGATGGATAGCTGATCTGAGAGGGTGATCAGCCACACTGGGACTGAGATACGGCCCAGACTCCTACGGGAGGCAGCAGTGAGGAATATTGCGCAATGGAGGAAACTCTGACGCAGCAACGCCGCGTGGGGGATGAAGCACTATGGTGTG
>JALXBH010000021.1 GCA_026991535.1 Calditrichia bacterium
AGCCCATGACCGGCCTGACGGCGGAAAAACATGACGCTTTTCTGGATATCGATAAAGACGGTAAGCCCATTCAGCGCTTTAGCGGCAATATGCTCATTCAGGGCGAGCCGGACGCTTCCAGTTTTCCTAGCGGCGGTATGCGCAGCACCTTTGAAGCCCGCGGCTACACCATGTGGGACCCCTCCTCCCCGGCTTTTATCATGGAAAGCGGCAACGGGGCTATTTTGTGCATTCCCACGGTGTTTATCAGTTATAACGGTGAGGCCCTGGATAAAAAAGCGCCCCTGTTGCGCTCCATGCGCGCCATCGACAAGGAGGCCTCGCGCATTCTGGCTCTCTTTGGCCGCGAGGGACACCGGGTAACCATTACCCTGGGGCCGGAACAGGAATACTTTTTGGTGGATCAAAAATATTTTGAGCAGCGCCCCGACCTGATCATGGCCGGACGTACCCTGATCGGAGCGGCGCCTCCACGGGGACAACAGATGGAAGACCATTATTTCGGCAGCATCAAGGAGCGGGTGCTGGACTTTATGCAGGATGCCGAACATGAACTATATAAGCTGGGCGTTCCGGCCAAAACGCGGCACAACGAGGTGGCGCCTCATCAGTTTGAGATCGCGCCCATCTTTGACGAAGCCAATGTGGCCGCGGATCGCAACCAGCAGATCATGGAGGTGCTGAAAAAGGTGGCCATGCGCAAGGGGCTGGCCCTGTTGCTGCATGAAAAGCCCTTTGCCGCCATCAACGGCAGCGGCAAACACCTGAACTGGTCCATGGTGGACGGCGCGGGGCATAACCTGCTGGATCCGGGGCAGACCCCCAGCGAGAATCTGCAATTTCTGGTTTTTCTGGTGGGCGTGCTGGAAGGGGTATATAACTACGCCGATCTGTTGCGGGCGGCCATCGCCTCCGCCGGAAACGACCACCGCCTGGGAGCCAATGAAGCCCCGCCGGCGGTGATGTCCGTATTCCTCGGCTCCACCCTCAGCGCCATTCTGGACAGCATAGAGTCCGGCAGCAACGGTGCGGTCAGCGAACAGAAAATCATCGATCTGGGCATTGCCAATCTGCCCAGGATTATGCAGGATAACACCGACCGCAACCGTACCTCGCCCTTTGCCTTTACCGGTAATAAGTTCGAGTTCCGCGCCCTGGGCAGCGCCGCCAGCATCTCCACGCCGGCGACCATTTTAAACGGCGCCGTGGCCACGGCCCTTAAGGCCATGGGTGACGATCTGGAAGCCCGGATAAAGGAGGGCGCCAGCCTGAACGAGGCCTGTTTCAGCGTGTTGAAAAAATATATCGCCCACAATAAAGCGGTGCGTTTCGAGGGCAACGGCTATTCGGAAGAGTGGCTGGCCGAGGCGGAAAAACGCGGTCTGCCCAATCTGAAAAATACCCCCGCCGCCCTGGAAGCCTATACCTTCCCGAAAAATAAAAAAATGCTGACCCAAACCGGTATTTACAGCGAAGCGGAAATCAGTTCGCGTTACAACACCAAGCTGGAGCGCTATTGCAACACCCTGGGTATCGAATACAGTATGCTGCAATCGTTGACGCGGACCCATGTGCTGCCCGCCGCCGTGGAATATCAAAATACACTGATTCAAAGTATTGAGGGGCTGCAAGCCCTTAAGGATATTCTGGATGACGACACGGTTGCTGCTCAGGGGGCCCTGTTGCGCAGGGTTAGTTCGGAGATTGCCGCCCTGCTCAAGTCCAATGACGCCCTGCATTCCGCGGCGGAAAAGGCCGAAGCCCTGGAGGATGAGCAGGAAAAGGCCCATTTCATCGCCGAAAGTGTGATCCCGGTAATGGAACGGGTGCGCGCCCACTGCGACGCCCTGGAGGAGCTGACGCCGGACGATCTGTGGCCCCTGCTCAAGTATCGCGAGATGCTGTTTATCATGTAACATCCCGCTATTTGTCCGCATCCGGGGGATGCGGGTTCCATATACACCATGGATCAAAAAAAAGCCATTGCCGGAAGGCAATGGCTTTTAATTTTTTATCCCTTGGGATGTTTTATTTTTTCAGTTCCTCGATCATGCGCGGCACCACATCAAACAGATCGGCCACGATACCGTAATCGGCCACCTTAAAAATGGGCGCTTCGGGATCCTTGTTGATGGCCACGATATATTTTGAGGAGGACATACCGGCCAGATGCTGAATGGCGCCGGAAATACCGACGGCGATATAGAGGCTGGGGGATACGGTTTTACCCGTCTGACCCACCTGCTCGTCGTGGGGCCGCCAGCCGGCGTCCACCGCCGCGCGCGAGGCGCCGTTGGCCGCGCCCAGCAGGGAGGCCAGTTCCTCGATCAGGTGCCAGTTCTCCGGCCCCTTCATGCCCCGGCCGCCGGAAACGACGATATCGGCCTCGGTCACGTCCAGTTTGCCCTTGGCTCCGCTGATGATTTCGGTAACCATGGTTTTAAAGTCCACATCGGCGGCCTGCTCCTCCACGCTGGCGGAGGCGGGGCTTTCCGTGGCGCTGAATACATTGGGACGCACGGTAATGACCTTTTTGGCCGAGCTCAGTTTGATGGTGGCCTGCACCTTGCCGGCGTACATGGG
>JALXBH010000022.1 GCA_026991535.1 Calditrichia bacterium
CTCTCATCCGTGTTGGTATCAAAACTAAGATGGGCGCGGCGTGTTTCCAGTATTTTCCTGAAAACCGTTTGGGAAAAATACTTTGCTTCGTCATGTACAGGCAGGGTGGATTCTATAATGCGTATATCAAAGCTGTCGCTTTGCCGGTCGTAGTATATAAACGCGCCCACCTCCGCGCCGATCTGAATAACGAAGTGTTTTAATACCGTCCTCAGGATTTCCTGATCATCCTCAAGGGAGGCCATCTTTTCCGTAAGCGCGTGCAGAGCCTCCAGCTCTTTTAGGTCTATGGAATCGAATTGTGACATATTACGGGCTATAGGTAAAAAAGAGTGGAACGGAATAACAAATATTTTGTGAATTGTCAACAATACTGATACGGGCAAAGTTGTTTAATGGCGAAAGCAAGGCTAACACCTGGCTGTCGCCAATAGTCATTTCCCGTTGAGCAGAGGGAATGGCCTCATACTTTTTTATCAGTTGAAAACTGTTATCAACAATGGCAAAAATCTCCAGTTCAAAGCTAAAGGGATAATCCAGGCTGAAGTCATTCCAACGGAAGGTGATATCACCGCTAAGCGTGCTTTGCGGCGCCGGTTCCGTAAAGTAGATATCCTGCACGATAACCCGGGTTATTGTTGAGGCCTCCGTTTGTACCGAGTCTCCGTTTTGATTGAAGACGGTAAATAAAAAGTGTTTTTCCGGTAACTCACCGGCGGTCATTCCCGCTTCGATTTCAGTGATATTTTTATTGGTGATGAACAGACCCTTCATGCCGTCCAATACCCGCAAGGTGTCCCGATGGGCATTTTCCTCTATGCGGAGTTCCACGGTTCGGATATCGGTAAGGCCATCCGGATCGTTGACCTCCAGTCGGGCCAGGTACTCCGTGGATTTATTGGTGTTGTTATAGATGGAATGGACGATCCGGCTACTGATAACGGGCCTGGCATTTAACAGCAGGGGATCGTTAAAGACGCCGCCCTTTATGATTGCTCCGTTGTCAAAATAAAGGGCGCTTTCCGTCCGCACGGTATAGCTTTCAATCCGTCCGTGCGAAAAACGAACGTCCCCGTTGGCGTCGCTCAGGCCGCTCAGGCCGATTTCCGGCGCCAACACACGCACGGAGGGAACGGGAAGGGCGGGGTTGCTTAAACGGCGCAACTGAATCGTTTCGGACTGAAGCTGGTAGTTTTCGGCGGCCGGGTCTAAAGGATTCAGGCGGGGCGCATCGCACGCCTGGATAAACAACCCGGTCAGGCCTGTTAGTAATAGTAAATATTTCATCATCGTTATATTAAGTGAGCAAGGCGTAATTTACAAAAATTAAAGCTTGTAATTCCATTCCCTTAAAAAGGGTTCCCAATGCCGTTTAATTTTTTCAATGATTCCGGGCTCCGCCTCATTGTATCTGTTTTTTTTATGGTTCAGGCCGCTCAGATACTGTTCCGCTTCCATTTTAAAATCATCAAAACCCTCAAGCTTGTGAAAACGGTATATCTGTTGTACCACCTTAAGCGGATCGGAATCGAGTTCTTCAAAAGATACTTCCAAAAGCTTGTCGCTGTCAATCTCCGTTTTTTGTTCTAAATAAGCCCTGTGAATCTCCACATAACGTTTCAGGATGCGCGCATCGACGTCGTATTTCCTTTTTTGAAATGCGGAAAGCGCGATGGCGCTGTCATACAGACGGCGGGTTGATTTAAAAACCAGCAAGGGATGGCGGTGGATAAAAATAAAGCGCGCTCCCGGGAAGATGGAATTTAAAAGCCTTATGCGGGCCGTGTTTAAGGGCGATTTTGAAAGAATGGGCATTCCAGGGTCGGCAAACTGAATTTTACTGAAAAAAGCGCCATAGCTTTTTTTCCAGCGTTCTGTGATTTCCGGGGCGACCTTTTCAAAAGTAGTGTAGCGGTCATAGTATTCCTGCCGCTGTGGAAACAACCAGCCGATCAGTGGCGAGGTCAGGGTTAAAACAGCCAGGGCAAACTCCTCCTCTCCGGGAGAAACAGGTGAGGTTTTTATATTATCCATGGATCGCTTCTTCGCGGAACGCTCCGTGAGTTCCTTCTGAAAACATTGTCTGATATACAAAAATGTGTGAGGATTGTTTACCTGATATACATGGGGAAAGGTAAACTGCTTGTCCAGACTTAATAGATTATGCAGAAAGGTGGTGCCGCTGCGCCAATGCCCCAGAATAAACAGGGGGGGCAGAGAGACCGGCGCCGACGGCGGTTCCGCGGGATAAAGCCTTTTCTCCTTTTTCAGGTAGTTCCTGTTTCTTAAGGTGAGGGCGGTAATTATGGCCGTCCGCCCCGGCCGGCTAATCTTAAATCCGTTATCCCGAAGCAGGTTATACCATTGTCCGGGTAACAGGCCGGTAACACTATCCATCAGTTCTCCGTTTTTAGAGGATAATTCCATTTATCAAAGGCAAAGGTCCATTCCCTGTTCAGGCGTGAAAGCCAGGGTTCGATCACAGGGGTATATCTGTTCTTTTTGTAGTTTCCTATGTTGTCAAGATGTGCTTTCAGCAAAGGCTTGTAGGCTTCATAGCCTTCAAAGCCAAAATGCTTGAATATCCGTTCTATAAGTTGAAGAGGCTGGCGGTCCAACTCTTCATAGCTGACGTCCAAAAACTGTTCCTGCGGGAGAAGAGCGCTCTCCCGGAAAAAGTTACGGTACATGGTGGCGTAACGCTCAATGATGCCTTCCCGCATTTGCTCCGCGTCGATGCTGTCGGTCATTTGCATGGGGCGCACGGTTTTTTCATAAAGTTTAACCGTGGAGTTGTAAACATCGTACGGATTGCGGTGTACATGGATAAACCGCGCTCCGGGGAACATCTCCTTAAGCAATCGTATACGCGCCGTATGTTGTGGCGACTTAAGGATGACCGGTTTGGGATTCCGTGCATTCAGCTTTTTCATAAAGTAAAGGAATTGCGCTTTCCAGTGGTCGATCTCCTTTTGATCCACTTCTTCAAAGGACAGATAACGGTCGTAAAAGGCCGTGGATTTAGGGAACACCCAGGCCAGCACGGGAGACATCAGGGACATTACCGCCAGCGCAAACTCATCCTCGCCGGGATCGTCAAATTTTATTTTCATCTGATCCATCGGTCTTTTTTGCGCGCCTGCTGCTTTCATTTTTTCACGAAGCAAAGGCTCCGTGAATAGAAAAGTATGTGGGCTGTATATATCAAACACCGTGGGGTACGTAAACTGCTCACCCAGGCTTAAAAGCCGGTGCAGATGGGAAGTACCGCTGCGCCAGTGTCCCAGAACGAATACCGGTTCCGGATTTATCCGGGCCGCATCAATTTTATCGCCATAGGTTTCGCGCTCTTTCGCTTCAAAACGGTTATTGCGGAAGTAAGTGGTAATGGTAAGTTGCAGGGCCATGCCCAGCTTCCCGGCAGGTATTTCACCAAAATGGCGCCCAAAAAGTTTTATCCAGTTGTTAAGCTTTGTCCCGACAAGTATCTGCATGGTTTGCTTTGTCCTTATTCTGCCAGCCACAGGCGAACCCGGGCGGATGTGTGTTTTATGCAATAGGCCGCCGCATAGGGCGGCGCAAGCGGCAACGCCTCTAAATGCCAGTCCCGCGCGTCATATCCGGGATGGCGGGCCCCGGTCAGTCTGGCTTCCCGGCCGGGCGTCAGGGTCACGTCAAAGGAGTGCAGCGGCATGGAAAGTCCCAGTCCCGCGGCCTTTATAAAGGCCTCCTTGCGTGTCCAGGCATTAAAAAAGCCCTGGGTGCGTTGCTCCGGGGGCAGGGCATTGAATTCCCCGACCTCTTTTTCCGAAAAAAAACGGCGGGCTATCTTTTCCGTGCCCATATCGGGGCGGAATGCTTCCACATCCACGCCCACGGGCGCCAGCGGGGTTAGGGCCACAAGTGCTTTTTTCCCCGAATGCGATACGTTAAAGAAAAAAGAAGAGCCCTTAAGATAGGGTTTGCCCTGACTGTTAAACTCAAAGTTTCTGTCCGCGACCGGCAAACCGCTCAACGTTTGCAGGCGTTCCTTAAGATAACCGCGGGTAATGGTGAAGGCGCGGCGGTCTTTTTCAAAATAAAAACGCGCGGCGCGATTCCGTTCCTCTTCCGTTAACATGACCTCAAACCTCGAGCTTTTCCCCAGGCGCTCAAAATCGAGCAGCCAGATAAAAAGTTCGTCCGCGGCGGGCCGTTCATCATGATATGTATGCCACAAATCGCTGTCCATAATATCTTAAAGGGCCATAATTCCGCTAAGGTCGCGAAGAATCAGCTCTAAAATACGCCCCGTCTGTTGTTGCAGAAAAAAATGCCCGCCGGGAAACATGCGCACGGAAAACGAGGATGTCGTATAGCCCTGCCAGGCGTCAAGATGCTCGCGCGGCGTGCTTTCATCCTCCAGCCCGCCAAACAGGCTCATGGGAATATTCAGCGGCGGGCGGCTTTCATGAACATAAGTTTCCACCATCTTAAAATCGGCGCGGATTATCGGCATCAGCAGATCCATCAGTTCCTTATGCTGCATAATCTCCGGCGGAGTGCCTTCAAAACTGCGTATTTTCTCACGGAAGTCCTCGTCCGGCAACTGGTGGATCGGTTCTTCCCTGTCGGAAAGATGGGGAGCGCTCCTTCCCGAAAGAAAAAGGAAAGAGGGTTGCGTGTTAAAGCGGGTGGCCAGATGATGGCTCAGTTCATAAGCCAGGGTGGCGCCCATGCTGTGCCCGAAAAAGGCATAAGGCCTGTCCAGTTCATCCCGGATGTTGGCGCCTATCTGCTCCACAAGTTCGGGAAGGCTGGTGATCAGCGGCTCCATCAGACGCTGTCCCCGGCCGGGAATTTCCACGGCGATGGCCTCTATGCTGTCCGGTAACAAACGGCCCCAATCCCGGTAGGCCACACTGCTGCCGCCGGCAAAGGGCAGACAAAAGAGTTTTAATTTCGGATTCTGTTTAACCGTGCTTTTTACCAGCCACGGATTCGACGTTCTGTTCATCTATTTTTCATGCACCTTTTTTTTATAAAGAAGATAGAGGCCCATTATTAACACGGAGCCGAGACTGGCCAGGGCCATATCCTTATGGGCGTCCCACACGTCGCCCTGGGTGCCCAGATAGGCCTGCCCCAAATCACCGCCAAAAAGTTCCGCCACCAGCCATTCGATCAATTCATAAATCATGGAGGTGGACATGATCAGATTAACCGGTAAAAAATATTTTACAAATCCCCTTAGAGAAAATTTACGGGCAAACCACTCCATAACCGGGATGGTAAACAAAAAACCGTACAGGAAATGTACCAGACGGTCGAAATTATTACGGCCCCCGCCTAAGTCCCAGCCCAAAAGAGAGGAGGCCCACTCCTTGTAAGGCACCTGGGCGTAGGTGTAGTGAGAGCCCAACTCATGCAGATATAAAAAGAGAAACAGGGAGATGTATGAAAGCCGGCTCAGTGGCGCCTTTAATACACTGTGCCAGATCACCGGTACAAAAAGAATGACCAGGATATTTTCCAGGAGCCAGTCTTTTCGGTCATAGGGCGCAATGGCCGCGAATATCCATTCAATCGCTAAAAACGCCGTCAGGATGGTTACCAGTTTTTTTGAATCCACACGCCTGTCCTCTGTTATGCATTAGCCGTATTCCGGACGGATATAAAAGGTCTGTTGTTTGACTATGATGCATCGCCGGTTTCCCGGCGATGAAACGGATTTACTTTTGCGCGTCCATTTTTTCGCGCAGGCTCTTGGGACGCATATCGGTCCAGACCTCTTTCACATAATCGAGGCATTCCTGCTTACTGCCCGATTTGCCCGCGTCTTTCCAACCCGGCGCGTTCTCGCGGTCGGCCGGCCAAATTGAGTATTGCTCTTCGTCGTTAACAACAACCTTATAAACGGTTTTGTCTTCGCGTTCTTCACTCATAATTGACTCCTTGTTTTTTTGAATTGTTCTTCAATGAAACGTTCTTTTTGTTCTAAAATTTGATCTTTGTGTACTTTCTTTATCGTATAGCTGAAGCCGGTATGACCGAGCTGCTCCGGGGTTTGGTAAGAGATAAAGCGCCGGAAATCGCTGCTCAGCGAGACAAAGAATACCGCCACCAGCATCCCTGCACCGGATATGCCGTAGATCATGGCGATATCCTTGTCGAAAAAGTCGTATAAAAAACCGCCCAGGGCCATGCCCAGGGGAGCGATGGCGCCGGAAAGGGTGGTCAGCGTGCCAAAGATGCGGCCGCGGATTTTACTGGGGGTGGTAATCTGCATCAGGGTAAAAATGCTTATGGTGGTGAACCCGTTCATCACTCCGCCGATGAATACCAGCGCCAGGGCCTGCTCCGAGGAAGAAACCTGACCGAGAAGCACATAGCCCACCGCTTCGAAGATTAAAAAGAGTATCAGAAAGAATTTCCGGGTGGCACCATGCACGTTAAAGATGCTGACGATGATGGTGCCCACCAGGGAACCTATTCCAAAATCTATCAAAAAATAGCCGAACCATTGCTCGCCGAGCTTTAAAAAATCGGTCACATAGAAAATCAACAGGATCATGATCGGCGTGGAGAAGAAGGCCGTGGAAATGGAGAGATAGAGCAGCTTTTTCAGCCCCCTGTTCCGGCCGATATAGCGCAGCCCTTCGCCAATATCAGTTTTAAATGCCCGCAGATACGCCTTTACGCCCTTTGTCTTTTCCGGCAGGCGTTGCGGGATGTGGATGAATGATTCACTAAAGGCGGATAAAAGATAACTGATGCCGTTGGCGATAACCAGGATGGGCAGTCCAAGAATCATAAGCAGTTGGCTGCCGAAAAAATAGCCGAAAAACTGGCTGAACTTTTCCGATAACTTGCCCATGGAATTGGCGCCGGAAATGCGTTTTTCCGGAACAAGATCGGGGATGGCCGCATTGATGGCCGGCCCGAAAAAAGCACGCATGGTAGACATGATCAGCCCGGCAATAAACACCCCCGCGATGCTGTAAACCGGTGGCAGATTCGCGTAAAAGGTTGCCGCCAGGAACAACATGGCCAGCCCGCTAACCACATCGGTACCGACGATGATGGCCTTACGCGGGAAACGGTCGGCCACGGCGCCGCCGATGGCGCTCATCATTATCATGGGCAGGGCCGTGGAGGCGGCAAATATGCCCATAACCGTTCCCGAATCGGTTATCTGTTTTAGCCAGATCATAATGGCAATGGAATAGATGCTGTTGCCCAAACGGCTTACAAACTGTCCCTGAAACAACATAAGATAGTTGCGGTTGAACAACTTGTTGCTTGTGGACAGACTGTGTCCTTCGTTTTTCAGCGTTGCGGTTTCGTTATGACTCATACTCTGGCTTTTAGTTAATATTTTTTTCTAAACTTAACTTTTTTTTACTATCGAACAAAAAAATTAGTCCATCCGTGGTGGTACGCGCTCTCAGGGTTTAATGTTCTCCTTCAGCAAGGCGTCCATGGCCAGGGCCAGTTCGCGCACATCGGGGTTTTGAAGCATCGCTATATGATCGCCCGGCACGTCGATGATATGCACCTGCCCGCATAGTTCCCCCCAACGTAAATCGCCCTTGTCCCGGTTCTCTTCGGAGCGGAACAAATGAATGGCTCCCGGCAACGGTTTGTGCCTGTATTTGAGCCAGGCCTGAATCTGTGTCTCGTTCACGGTGATATAGCGTTGGAAATCGGCAACCCGAACAAAACGGGGCACTACTTTCACCTTTTTGGCCTTTTTGAGCACCACCCGGAACTGCTCGTCCTCGGGAAGTTTACGCAGTGCTTCGGTATCCACCTCAAAATAGCGCTTAAACATCTCCGTCAGCATTTCGGCGGTATCCTCGGGACTTTTATGTTCAACAAAGGGCCCCTGATCCAGTTGCATCAGCAGGGCCACCTCATCACCCCGGGCACGTAGTTGCCGGGCCATTTCGTAGGAGATGATAACTCCCAACGACCAGCTACCCAGGATATAAGGGCCTTCCGCCTGTTCGTCCTTCATGGCGCGGATATAAGCTTCGGCCATCTCCTCAATGGTTTTGTGCAGGGGCGTTTTCCCGTCAAGCCCCTGGGCCTGAATGCCGTAAAAACGCAGACCCGCCGTCAGGCGGTTGGCCAGTTCCTGATAGTGGTGCACGGCGCCGCCCGAGGGATGAACAAAAAAGACAGCCGGTCTGTTGGCCGCGCCTTCCGCCAGTTGCATCAGCCGGACGCCGCTCTCTTCGGTATGCTCTTCCGTGAGCAGGGCGGCCAGATGCTCAATGGTGGGTTCCTTAAAAAAGTCGATCAGGGTGATGTCTTTTTTAAATTGCTTCTCGATGGCGTTCAGCAACTGCATGGCCATCAGCGAATGGCCGCCCAGTTCAAAAAAGCTGTGCCGCACGCCCACATTCGTAACGCCGAGTATGGTTTCCCATATCTCAGCCAGGCGCGTTTCCATGGCGTTACGCGGCGCTATGTATTCGCTGCCGGCCGTTTCCACCTGTAGGGCCGCCTGGGGCAGGGCGCGATAATCCACCTTGCCATTGGGTGTAAGCGGTATCTGCTCCAGGGCGATAAACACGGCGGGAATCATATAGTCCGGCAGGTGTTCGCTTAATGCCGATTTCAAGTCCTCCGGCCGGGCTTCTTCCTTCCAGATAACATAAGCGGCCAAATAGGAAACGCTGTTTTC
>JALXBH010000023.1 GCA_026991535.1 Calditrichia bacterium
CCGAAATAGAAGGACTCATTCTGATCGATATTCACATCGCCATACCAGTGCCAGCTTCCGCCGCTGTCCTGATACCAGCCGGTAATATATCCGTAACTATGGTTGGATATCTCCATGCCCGCCGCGGCCTCCGTGGCCATCTCGGCGTTGTCGCTGTTCCAGTCAAAAGCCCTTAGTGTCGCCTCCCAGGCCATGCCCTTGGCGGCGGCGTCCACACCGGCGGCTATCATCGTACCGGCCACATGGGTAGAGTGGCTGCTGGTGGAAGAGGGTGAATCACCCTGGGTAACCCGGCCGCCAAACTCCTGGTGGCTGGTCAGCACCGCGCCACCGTCCCATTCGCCAAGGGCGTTGTAACCGTTACCCGTAAGCGAAAAACCCAGACCGCCGCCCGGCCACACCTTATCGGTGCGCGTGGTGGTGGCCGCGTTGGCATTGCTGGTAATGTAATAGAAGGGGATGTTGTTGCGCAGTCCCTGCAATTCGATAATCGTACCGTCCGGAAATTCCCGGCGTACCGGTATGCCCTCCCGGGCGGCCCAGGCTTCAGCCTCGGCCCGCATTTCACGGTATTCCTTTGCCTTGGCTTCGGCAAAGGCTTTCAGGGCGGCGGTATTGGTTTGCGTTTGGCCCTGGACGGCCCATATCACAATCATGGACAGATAGAGTAATCTTTTAAGCACATCTCCTCCTGCAGGCTGATTTATTTGTCAAAGTAAACGGCCCCTCTTAGGCGGGCGGACTTATGGTACCCGCGCCCGGCCTGTTGATGTATTTGAACCCGCGGGGGCATCACGGGCGGTTCACGGACAGTGTTAGTCAGGGATCAGAAGTTTATAATCTTTCCTTACCGGATAGAAGCTGAGTCAATACAGTCTACAATCAACACTTAATAATATCGTGTAAGTGTAAAACAGGTGGTGACGCGGGTCACGAAGGGACAGGCCTTAACGGTTTATTTGGAAACCGTTACAAAGTGTTCAATCTGCCGTATCACCTGCCCCGCGGCAAAGGCGGCGGAAAAGCCGTTGTCGATATTAACCACGGTAATACCCGGGGCGCAGGAGTTGAGCATGCCCAAAAGGGCGGAAAGCCCTTTAAAGCTGGCGCCGTAACCCACGCTGGTGGGCACGGCAAAAACGGGACTGTCGGCCAGTCCGCCCACCACGCTGGGCAGGGCGCCTTCCATGCCGGCCACCACCACAATGGCCGCCGCCTTTTGCAGCACCTCCATCTGATGCAACACGCGATGCAGTCCGGCCACGCCCACATCCGCCCTCACCATGCAGGGTACGCGCATGGCCCGGCAGGTTTCCGCCGCCTCTTCCACCACCGGCATATCGCTGGTACCGGCAGACAGAATCAGCACAAAAGGGCGGTCGCTGTCCGCCGGGACCTCCGGCGGGGGATGCATGATCATGGTGCGCGCCGTATCGTTAAAGCGGGCTTCCGGGAAAAGGGGCTTCAGCTTTTTTATCTGTTTTTTGCGCAGACGGGTAAACAGAACCGGATCGGAACGGTGGCGGTATTTTTCGGCCACATGCAGCACGTGGTCCGTCGATTTTGTCCCGGCCAGGATCACCTCCCCCAGCCCCATGCGCAACACCCGGTGATGATCGGGAAAATGCAGGGCGTCGGATTCCATGTGCAGGGGGCCGCTCTTTAACAGCTCCAGCACCTCTTGCTCATCGCGTTTTCCGCTCTTCAATTCCCTTAACAGCCGGGCGACCTCTTCCGCTTTCACAGGTTGGCCCCTCCCCTTTTATAACCGCCCAAATCCAGCGTTACCCAGCGGTAACCCCGGCGCAACCCTTCATCGTTCAGCTTTCCGGCCAGCGGCAACACCCGCGCCGCCTCCTGCGGATCGCACTCGATGCGTAAAAACAGCTCCCGGCCCGCGCCGCTTACCCGCACGCGAAAAGTGCGCAGCCCGGCCGTCCTTAAAATATTTTCCGTCGCCGCTACCGCTTCAAGGTGCCTTTCGGAAACGGCAATGCCCCGGCCCACGCGCGAGGCCAGGCAGGGGCTGGCGGGCTTATCCGCCAACGGCAGATTAAAACGGCGCATCAGGGCACGGATATCCTCCTTGGTAAACCCCAGTTCCGCCAGGGGAAAACGGACGCCCTGCTCCACGGCGGCGCGGTGGCCGGGACGCTCATCGCCGGTATCCGATGCCGTATATCCGTAAAAGACCTGCGCCAGACCCAGCTCCGCGGCTACTTCGCGCGCCAGGTCGAACAATTCGTACTTGCAATGGTAGCAGCGGTTTGCGTCGTTAACCACATAGAGGGGGTTCTCCAACTCATGGGTTTCCCGCAGAATATGCCGCACCCCCAACAGAGCGCAAAACTCCCTTGCGTCCAGCAGATCATTCAGGGGCATGCTGGCACTGTGGGTGGTCAGGGCCGCCAGCCTGCTCCCCGTCCCATGGGCGGCATAGAGCAGCAGGGCGCTGTCTACCCCGCCGGAGAAAGCGACCAGCGCCCCGTCCGATGTAAAACGGGCCATATACTGCCGCAGGGCCCGCCACTTATCCCCGCTGGCCGTGTCCGTCTTTTCCGGGGCGATCTCTTCTTTTATCATCATTTTCCCTGTTTATTATTCGCAACGAAAAGCGGAAACTGTTATTTTTCCGCTCCATTGAAAACACAAGGTAAAAAAAATAATGCATTTTCTCTATTTTGATTGTGTGGCTGGCGCCAGCGGCGATATGATCCTCGGAGCCCTGCTGGACGGCCTGGTGCCCTTTGACCACCTGCGCGCGGAACTGGATAAGCTGAAGCTGGACTCCTACCGCCTGGAACAGCGGCGCGTTTTTAAACACCATATCGATTGCAACAAGCTGGATGTGCTGGTGGAAAAGGATAAAAACCACCGCCACCTGAGCGAAATTCTGCGTCTGATAGAAGAAAGTGATCTCAGTGATATTGTAAAAAAGGAAAGCAGCGCCGTTTTTGAGCGCCTGGGACGTCAGGAAGCGCGGGCGCATCGTATCCCCCTGGAAAAGGTTCATTTTCACGAAGTGGGCGCCATCGACGCCATCATAGATATCGTCGGCGTCTGCATCGGCATCGACTACCTGAAACCCGGCGCCGTCCATGGCTCGTCCCTGCCTCTGGGCCGGGGTACGGTTAAGGCCGCCCACGGTGTGCTGCCGCTGCCCGCTCCGGCCACCCTGGGTCTGCTGGAAAATTACCCCGTCCGTATGCTCAATATCGGGGCGGAGCTGGTTACGCCGACCGGCGCGGCGCTGATCAGCCATTTTGTACAGGGGCCTCTGCCCGAATCGCTCACTTTCCGCGTTTTAGGCCACGGTCTGGGAGCGGGAAGCCGGGAACTTGAGGAGCTTCCCAACTACCTGCGCCTTTGGCTGTGCGAGAGTGACGCCCGGAACGCCACCGAAACGGTATATCAGTTGGAGTGCAATATAGACGATATGAATCCCGAGCTTTACCCCCATGTGACGGAAAGCCTTTTCCGGGCCGGGGCCCTGGACGTGGCCCTCATTCCGCAAATCATGAAACAGGGCCGCCCGGCAACCCTGATGAGAGTGTTATGCGCGCCGGCGCTTTTGGAAACCGTCAGCGGAGAAATCCTGAAACAGACCAGTACCACGGGTCTGCGCTACCATAAAGTGGACAGAAAAACGGTAGCGCGCGACAGCCAAAGTTTTGACACCCCCCTGGGCACTGTGCGCGGCAAGGTTATTCAGGGACCGCCGCGGCGCATAACGCCGGAATATGCCTCCTGCCGGGAAATAGCCCGGGAAAAGGATATGGGCGTCAATCAGGTGTACCATGAGCTGTACGCCTGGCTTAACCGGGAAAATCCCTAAAGGCCCTCAACGCGGCCAATGTTCGTTAAAAAAGAAAAGATGATAGGGCAGCACCCGCGTCCAATAGTCCCAACTGTGACCGCCGGGCCGTTCATAGTAGTCATGGGGAATGGCCGCCTGCAACAGGCGCTTATGCAGCGCGCGGTTGTTGTCAATAAAAATATCATCCACGCCGCAATCGATCAGCATCGGCCGGTAAGGCTCCCGTATTTGTCCCACCATGTTAACCACCGAATTTTCATGCCAGCGTTGGCGGTTGTGCCCGTAGTCTCCCAGCTTTAAGGCAATCTCCCAGCGCTTGGTGGAGTAGGTCAAATCCACGCCGCCGCTCATGGAAGCCATTTGGCCGAAACGCTCCGGATGGCGTATAGCCAGATACAAAGCGCCGTGGCCGCCCATGCTCAGCCCGGTGACAGCCCAATGCGCCGCCGCCTTCCGCGCCGGATGGTTCTTTAGGATATAACGCGGCAGTTCCCGCGCGGTAAAGGTTTCGTATTGACTCTCCCTTTGCAGGGGACTGTCCAGATACCAACTGTTGGGCGAGCCGTCGGGGCAGACAATCAGCACGCCGTAGCGGTCGGCCAGGGGACGTAAATCGATATGTTTCTGCCAACTTTTAAAGCTTCCGCCGTAGCCGTGCAGCAAAAAAACCACGTTCAGGCTATCCGTATTTTCTTTTTGCTCCGGAAAAACCAACAGCACCGGCACGGTTTTATCCATAGTCGGGCTATAAACCCGGACGGTATCAACGCGACCGGCGAAAAGCGCGCCGCCCGCCAGTAGCAACAGCCACAGGGTCATCATCCTTTTTTTCATCATTTCTCCTTCCGAATTGTGTATGGCGCGGGTCAAAATAGGACATCCCCGGCTGTGCCGCCAAAAAAAATTCCATCGTTCCCGTAATAAATCCCGCTTTTTTGTACTAAAGAGGAAAATGCTAAGCAAAACCAAAGGAGTTTATCATGAACCTGTTACGACTCAAGCTGTATACAGCCCTGCTATGGACTGCCCTGGCCGCAACACCCCCCTACAGCGCCTTTAGCGTGGAAGTTCAGGGAAAGGGACCGGCCATGTTCCTAATCCCCGGCGCCACAAGTCCTGCCGATGTATGGCGTGAAACTGCCGCCCGCTATAGCGACCGTTACCGGGTGCATCTGTTTACTCTGGCCGGATATGCCGGCGTTCCTCCACTTTCCAATCCGCATATTTTGCCGGAGATCAAGCGTCAATTAATCAACTACATAAAGGAAAACCAGAGTCCGGGCAGCGTTCTTATCGGCCATAGCATCGGCGGTTTCCTCGGCTTGTGGCTGGCGACGGAGGCGGAAGATTTGCCGGACAAAATGGTTATTGTCGACGCCCTCCCTTTTTTAGCGGCTGCCCAAAGCCCTTCTATAAATGCAGAACAGGCCCGGCAGGCTTTTCTCCGCTATAAAAACTATTATCTGAACATGGACAGTGCCACCGTACGGGCCAACCAACAGATGATCCTGCAAGGTATGATAAAAAATGACAGCGCCCGTGCCGTCGTTTTGGAAAAGTCGGTCTTATCCGACAGACGCACCATGGGCCAGACGATGTATGAATTAATGAGCACCGACCTGCGCGACGCTCTGCCCCGTATTTCCATTCCGCTTCTGGTATTGGTTCCCTGGGATGCCCCATTTGATTCCCTGAGCGGAATACAACGCGAACAGAAGCTTACTATCTACCACCAACAATACGCGCAGGCTCCAAATTGCCGACTGCGCTTGATTGAAAATTCCCGGCACTTTATTATGCTGGATCAAACCGACGCATTCCATAAGGAGATTGATGCTTTTTTATCTATTTCACCTTCCTCCGGTAACAATTAAAATGGAACGGAGGGAAAAATTGTTCAGACAGGTGTTGGACAAACATAAGGATAAGATATACCGTCTTTGTTCCGCCTGGCTCTATGACAAGCAGTATACGGATGATCTTTTCCATGATGTGCTTATAAATATCTGGAACGGTCTGGATCGTTTTAAGGGGCGCAGTACCCTGAATACATGGGTCTACCGGGTAACGGTTAACAGTATTATCACATACAACAAGTCGCGTAATAAAGAAAAACGGCTATTCACTTCTCTTGCCGAAAAAGATGAGGTGGCCGTTCCAGGCGACAACGAAGAAATGTCCAAACAACAACGCATCAACCGCCTGAGAGCATGCATTGCCCGCCTGAACCAACAGGAACGGCTGCTTATGAGCCTTGTTCTGGAAGAAATGAGTTATGCCGAAATATCGGAGATTCTCGGCATTACAGTCAATCATGTGGGTGTCAAAATCAATCGCGCCCGTAAAAAGTTAATGAGGTTATATAAAAATGGATGAGTTAAAAAGTTTAGCCAACGATTGGAAAAATATAAAGGAAAGCGCTGAAGAAAAAAGTGGCGCGGAGGAGAGTCTGATTCAAAAGTTAATAAAAATACAGCGGCGCTTTATTTTTCAGAACCTGATGATGAGTATCGCTTTTGCCGTGACTTTTGTGGTTCTGGCCCTGATACGAATCAACATATCAAATCAAAGTCCTCAATTTTATCACAGCATAGATGCTATGTTTATACTGTTGATCCTGACCCTCGCATTGTTCTGGTATAAAATTCTATTCTGGCGGCGTCCAGACTACAGCGCCGATGTACATACCTTTAGCAATACGGTGCTGAAAAAATTAAAATTCTCTCTTTGGCTTAACAGGGTTTACATGCCGGTATATCTGGTATTACTTGCTTTTATCTTGACTTTTTACCTGATGGAAGCCTTGAAAGACGCTTCCCTTGTTTTTACGCTAACTGCCTATGGGCTCACCTATGGCTGGCTGTTCGGCATGGGCGGCTACATGCAGCACAAACGTAAAAGAAAACTGCAAAAAGAACTTCAACCGCTCATTGATCAACTCAAGGCTGTTGCCAGCGAATTGGCCTTCGAAGAAGAGAACCTGGAATAAAACATCAAAGAGGATGAGGGCCTCTGATTCTACATAAGATCATAATCCTGATTATTAAGACTGTAACAAGGGGGCTTTCGGGCCCACCCCCGGCTCCTCCCCGAATCTCCGGGGAGGGGAGCAGTGTATGGGCTAAGCGTTAACACCAGGATTCATCCGGGTGGCTGGAAGAGGCGTCAAACTCCCCAATCCGTTTCAACGGATTGGCTGATGCCGGACGGCTCTCCGGCAGGCCCGGTATACGGCAGAATACATATCTGTAAAAAAAAATCACATGTCTACCTCAACCGGACGAATAAAGGTTTTATTGTTTTAAATTCCAGACCCATTAAGATACAGACCCATGACTCAAAAAAACATATTCCCGGAAACGGAGAAATCCGGCAACGATAAAAAGGAACGCGCAAAAAACCGCCGCCTCTCCCTCCTTCATTTTTTCAGGGATGTGGCCTTTATCCTGATCAGCGTGGTTTCCGCCGGTTTTGGCCTGAAGGGTTTTCTGTTGCCCAACTCTTTTATCGACGGCGGGGTGACCGGTATCTCGCTGCTTACATCGGAGACCACCGGCATATCGCTTTCCCTGCTTATCGTGGCCATTAATCTGCCCTTTTTGATTCTGGGCTTTTCCCAAATCGGCAAACAATTTGCCTTCAAAAGCATTCTGGCTATTATCGGCCTGGCCCTAACCGTTCACTTTCTGCCTTATCCGGTTATCACATCGGATAAACTGCTTATCGCCGTGTTCGGCGGTTTCTTCCTGGGCGTGGGCATTGGCACGGCCATCCGCGGCGGCGCGGTCATCGACGGCACGGAAGTGCTGGCCATTTACATCAGTAAGAAAACCGGTGTAACCATCGGCGATATCATTCTGGTTTTTAACATCATCATTTTTCTGTTTGGCGCTTACATCCTTTCGGTGGAGATCGCCCTTTATGCCATCCTTACCTATCTGGCTGCCTCCAAAACGGTGGACTTTATCATCGAGGGGGTGGAAGAGTATACCGGCATCACCATTATTTCCGAACAGAGCGAACACATACGGCGCATGATAACCGGCGAACTGGGGCGCGGCGTCACCCTCTACTCCGGCAAGGGCGGTTATGGCGATAAGGAACAGGATTTAAAACCGATCAACATTTTATTTACCGTGGTCACCCGCCTGGAAATCACCCGCCTGCGCCGTGAAATCGACAAAATAGACGACGAGGCTTTTATTATCATGAACAGCCTCAAGGATACCAAGGGCGGCATGATAAAAAAGCGCCCGCTGGAAAAATAGACCGCGGCCACAAAAAAAGGAACTTAATGCCGGGGATGGACGTATTTGTCAGCTCATCCGGAAATCAACATACATTTTCAGGAATAAGCATCCTCTGAAAAGTGTTTTAAAAAGACCGATGCAATCTGTGTTCGGTGTAAACTTTTCCGCCTTTTCATCGCGGGAAGAGACGGGCCCGCGCCCCTTCCTTTACACCAAATTCAGCTTATGTAAACATCAATAAAAAGAAGAGGATCGCATATGAACATTAGAGTTCTGTTGAGCACGCTTGCTCTGTCCGTCCTGCTGATCACCGCCTGTGGCAATCAGCAAAACAGCGCCGACCTAAAGCCGGATGCTTCCGCCGATAAGGCCCATAAGGAAGATGATTGTTCCAGGGTGCATTGGTCGCACCATGCCGGGGAAGACGGCCCGGAAAACTGGAAAAACCTGTGCGATGGTTTTTCCGATTGCGGCGGTCAGGCACAATCGCCCATAGATATTAAAAGCGACGCGCTGAAAAGCCCGGCCGGGCTGCAGGCCATTGCCGTAAACTATGGCGCATCCCCCGTGGATATCA
>JALXBH010000024.1 GCA_026991535.1 Calditrichia bacterium
GCGGCACCGGCCAGTTCGCGCACGCTTTTTAAGTTTTCCACCTCTATCAGCGCCTTCTGGTTCTCGCGGATTTCACGCAGGGCCATGGTAAGCTCATCCTGTAGGTCCATCAGTTGCTGTTGGTTGCGTTTTCGTTCTATGGCATAGCGTACGGTGCGTTCCAGCAGCGGGGCGTTGATCTGACCTTTTACAATATAGTCTGAGGCGCCGGCGGACATGACCTGCAGGTCGATGTTCCGGTCGCCTTCAAGCGTTAAAACCACAACCGGCGTCATACTGAATTTGGCGGCGGAATCTTCCAGAAATTTAATGGAGCTGAACTCATCGGAGAGATGGTAATCCAGCAGACAGAGATCGTATTTTCCCGAGGTGAAAGCTTCCAGACCCTTGTAATAGTCTGCTACCCTGTGCAGCTCAAAACCGACGTTTATATCTTGCAGAATGTCTTTGGTAATGATAAAATCACTTTTCCTGTTTTCGATCAGCAGCGTTTGATAAACCTGTTTCAAAGTATCTTCCCTGATTTTATTCAGGACTCATATTCGGCCGGGGAGGGGGGCACCTTACACCTAATTTGCAATGTGGGGAATTTTAACCAATAATTAACCACTGTATGAAAATTGACCGTTATTGTATGGCCGGATCGTGGTTAGGGAAATCATGGAAGGGACAAGATGGCCGTTTGAAAGAAGCGTTCCCTGCCGTATTCCGGGAGAAAGTGAAAAAAAGCGCCCCCGGGCAACTTTTTAGCGGTCTTAACGTTTTTGTTCCTGAATCGACCTTGCGTAAATTGACGCACTTCACAGGTTTGGGAGTAAATGTGTTTAATTTAGGCCCTGTCCCTTGGCGGAACAGTATTGGCCTTACGCTCACACAGTCGTGTCAATCCATAAATTAATAAATGCAACGGATAGCTATGACCAAACGAATTTTCCTTACGATGATGCTTCTTACGGTTTTCAAACCCGGATTTGCCACGGCACAAACCATCAGCGGTTTTGTTATCGACAAAAGCAACACCGAGGCGCTGATCGGCGCCAACGTTTATCTGGACTCCCTTTATATAGGTTCCAGCACCAATAACAGCGGTTATTATGTTATTGCCGACGTTCCTCCCGGGCGCCATACTCTGGTGGCCAGCTATCTGGGATACAAAACCTATAAAACAACCGTTGATATGCGGGGCCGGCCCTTAAAGCTGAACATTATCCTTGAACCGCTACTCTTGGAAACCGAGGCCATTGTAGTGCGCGGTGATTCCATCCCCTTGATTGAGAAAATGTATGAAAAGGAAGTCTCCCAGATACAGCTCTCGGCCCGCCAGATCAATGCCATCCCACAGATTGCCGAGGCGGATTTGCTGCGTTCCCTGCAAACCCTGCCCGGCATTCAGCCGCTGTCCGATTTTTCCTCGGCCCTCTACATACGCGGCGGTACCCCGGATCAGAATCTTTTTCTGCTGGACGGCACCGACGTCTACAATCCTGAACATGCCTTTGGGCTTTTTTCCACCTTTAATACGGACGCCATTAAACAGGTGAGTCTTTCCAAGGGCGGCTTCGGCGCGGAATACGGCGGCCGCCTCTCCTCCATTGTGGATGTGACCAATCTGGACGGCAACCGTAAGCGATTTGAGGGAAAGGCGGGCATCAGCCTGCTTTCGGCCAGAACCACCCTGCAAATGCCCATCGGCGCCAACGGCTCTCTCTCCGCCTCTCTGCGGCGCACCTACTTCGATCAGACCGTGGGCCGGTATCTTGAGGATATCCCGAATTATTATTTTTATGACGGTAACATCAAGGCCTTTTTTGAGCTGGGGGCCAACGATAAGCTGACCCTGAGTACCTATGGCGGCCGGGATGTGCTGAGCTGGGTGTTTGGCGGCAACTCCGGTGATGACGGCGTAGGTTTTGGCTACAACTGGGGTAATACCACGGCCAGCGCCAAGTGGACCCATGTGTTTACGCCGCGTCTGTTCGGTAACTTCTGGGTCACTTACAGCCGTTTCTCCTCCTATCTTAATTTTGACGGCTTTAACGCCTCCGAGGATAACCTGCTTACCGATCTGACTTTTAAGGCCGATATGGAATACCATTATAATAATGACCTGAGTTTCCGCTTTGGCGCCGATCAGAAGAATTTTGACGTCAGCTATGTGAACCTGGCTCCGGGTCGCGAGGTACGCGCCTCCACTTCGCCCGCTTTTTATTCCTTGTACGGCCAGGCCGACTGGCAGCTTACGCCCTTGATCCAGATGGAAGCGGGCCTGCGGGCCAACATGCTTACGGGCGACACCACCCTGGCCGATCTGGCGCCGCGTCTGACCGTGAAATACCGCCTGGCCGACCGTACCGTTTTTAAGCTGGCCGCCGGTCAGTATTACCAATATCTGCACCGTATACCCCGTTTTCTTATCGCTGATATCTGGACCGCCTCGGGCCGTAACTTAAAACAATCGTCATCGCGGCACATCATTGCCGGCGTTCAGCGCGAGCTGGGATGGGATATTCAACTGGAGGCGGAAGCCTTTTACAAAACATATCGTGATATCTATTCCTTTGATCAAAACTTTTTAACCGAATTAAAGGCCTCTTATTACAATGATAAGAATGAACCGGTCTTTACCTCGGCCAACGGTTTGCTGAACCGCGGTGATGGCTGGTCGCGGGGATTTGAGCTTTTATTGCGCCGCGAGACGGGGCCCCTGACCGGATGGCTGGGTTATGCCTATTCCCGCACCTCCTATACGCAGGACGGTATCAATGGCGGACGACCCTTTGCCCCCAGGCATGACCGCACCCATACCGTGAACGTGGTGGCCAATGTGCAACTGGACCGCCTGTGGAACAGGGGCAATAAGGCCTACAGCGCCCGCGGGGACAGCAGCCGCTGGGATTTGGGTATCAATGCCGTTTACAGCACGGGGCAGGCCTATACGGAACCCGGCTCCGCCTATTGGATCGCCTCGGCGCCGGACGCTCCTTTCCGGGATGTGGCCTTTGCTCCCACGCGCATCAATCAGGTGCGCCTGCCCTATTATGCCCGGCTGGATGTCAGCCTGACCTGGAAGCTGGTTTATAAAAACTGGAACATGGCCCCCTATCTGCAAATTTTTAATATAGGCAACCGCAAGAATGTATGGTTTGCCACCTATGATTTTGTGGACGAGGTTCCCAGCCTGGAAGAGCAATATATGTTTCCTTTTTTACCGACACTGGGGGTGAATTTTGAATTTTAATAAAAAAGAATCATTGGGAAATACTATGAAAGAGCAACAGAAGTCTTTAGCGGCTATGCTTTTTATCATGTTGGTTTTAGCAACCCTGAACAGTTGCGGCAGGGGCGTGGTGGAAGTGGAGAACGTAAGCTACGAACCCCGCGTCAGCATAGAGGGCTTTCTTTCGCCGGGCAAGCGGGTAAGCGGTATCCGGCTCTTTCGTAATTTTAAGCTGGATCAGGATTTGCGGGAGCAGACCCCCTTGCTGGATCCGCTAAAAACAACGGCAACCATTACCGATGAAAGCAACGGCAGGGTATACACCCTTTCTTACCGTACGCCGCCCAATTTACTGGATATCGGCAATTACTACTATGAGTATACGGGAAATGATCTGAATATAGAATACGGAGGCTCCTACACCCTGGAGGTGCGCACGGAGATTGACGGCACGCCCATCCGGGCCAGCAGCACGACCACGGTACCCCTGGCCGGCTTTAAAATTGCCGGGGTAAACTACGATTCCCTGCAATACCGGCAAAAGATAAACGGAGAAACGGTCAACTTTATACTGGATATCGACCGTTCTCCGGGAACAACCTATTACCTGGCCTCCATCCTGTCGCTGACCGATGATTATGACAGCTTTGTCGGCACATCACCCTTTGATAAAATGAGCCGCGAAGAGTTCGAGAAGGAGAAAGACCGTTTTGTATTTAATACCTTCTGGATTCAGAACACGCCCGAGGAAGCCGGCCGCAGCATTATGAACCTGTTCTGGTTTCAATTTCATTTTTACGGCCGCTACCGGGTTATTGTGTATGCCGCTGATAAAAATTACCGCGAGTTTATGCAAACCTACTCCCGCGTGCAGGAGATTGACGGCAACTTTCATGAGGCCCGTTTTAATATCGAAGGGCAGGGCGTCGGCGTCTTTGGCTCGGTAATCGCCGATACGCTTTATCTGAAAGTGACGGAATAAACGCTGTCCGTTTTAAGTAAATGGAATTTTCTTGTGTCCGGTACTTTGTTTCAAGCCTTTTTAGTCTTATTTTTCCCTATGTTTTTCCGTGGCTAAAAACTTAGTATGTTTTGAGGAGGAGCCATGACGGCCAAAACACTTCTTATATTTTTAAGCCTCTTTTTTTTAAGCGCCTGTGCCGTACGTAAAACGGTGGTAAAGGTAGACCAAAAAAGGAATATCGCCGCCGCCAGATCCGTCCGCCCGACGGCCCCGAAAAAGAAAATTGCCGTAACCACCTTTGAAAATAATACCCGCTTCGGTAAGCGTCGCCTGGGTGAAAATATCAGCGACATTTTGATTACCGAGCTAAGCAAAACCGGCCTTTTTATTGTGCTGGAACGCAGCCGTGTGGATGATATCATGAGTCAGGTGGCCCTCTCCCAGGCCGGGATCACCAGCGGGAACCTGGAACAGGTCGAGCTGTTGGACACCGAATATATCATCACCGGAGCGGTTTCCAAATATGCCGTTTCCACTGCCGGCAACAGCAATCTGTTTACCCAGTCCAAAACACAAAAGGCCGCCGTGGCCGTGGATGTGCGGATTATCGATGTGCGCACGGGGGAGGTTATTCTGGCCGAGTCGGGCGCGGGAGTGGCGAAAAAGGAATTTTCGCGTGTGTTGGGCATGGGGTCCAGCGGCGGCTATGACGAATCCCTGGAGGCGGATGCCTTCCGCGCGGCCGTGGAAAAATTAATGGAGAACATCGTCCGCGAACTGGAGCGGCGGCCCTGGTCCTGCAATGTGGTAAAGATCAGCGGTAATAAGCTCTATCTGGACGCCGGTAAAAAAAGCAACCTGCGGACGGACATGGAACTGGAGCTTATTCGACTGGGTGAAAAAATTACCGATCTGAGCGGAAAATTGATCGGCTATGAAGAGGAAAGCCTGGGAAGCATCCGCGTGGAACGGTTTATAGGAGAAAACGGCGCCGTGGCTTTGTATGAGGGCCGGCAGCTTCCGGTTCTGCCGCTGGTCTGCCGTTTAAAACAATAAGCATGGGAGGTGCTGTATGCGAGCTGTGTGGTTAAGGTTTTTTATAGCGGGCGCGGGGCTGTTGGCGCTTACATCCTGTGGGCCCAAAGCCAAGTTTGTGGAGAAAAATTATGCGCCGCCGGAAGTGACGGCCATTTTGCCCGCCGTTAACAACTCCACGGATGTGGAAGGAGGCATCGTCTTCCGCAATCTGATCTACAAACACTTTGAAGCCGCAAAACCGGCCTACTCTATCCTGTCCAGGGAAATGACCGACAGCCTGCTCAATGAAGCCGGTATTACCGACGGTGGTCAACTGGAAGCGGTGGAAAATGACGAACTGATGAAAATATTGAATGTGGACGGTTTGTTGTTTGTGACCATCGAAGAGATGAAATACCAAACCCTTGGCATCAGTTCCACGCGCAAGGTTAAGGCCAACTTTAAGCTTCTAAAGGGCGGCAGGGTGATCTGGGAGGACGACCGCGAGGTGGATCATGGGAAGTCCGCCCTGGGTACCATTGTTTCGGCCATCAACGACCCGGTCGGCACCTTGCAGGACTCCGGAGAAGACCTGGCCTGGCAATTGGCGGCCAAGGGGGTAAAAGCCTGGCTGCTGGATCATGAACTGAAGCCGGAAATGCTGGAAGTGATCAACACCAGTTTTTCAACCCTGCCCTAAGTTTACCGCGTCTGCGCAAAATGTATTCCGAAGAGCTTCCGGGTATTCAAAACCCGGAGGGTTTCTCATTGCCATGCAGAACTCTAATTTTCACGCGCCCGGGCAAGATGTTCCTTTATCTGCATGGCCAGATGGCTGAGGGTCATTTCGGGGCGCGCGTTTTGTTTCATCATGGCCTGGTGACCTTCGATGAGCGTGAACAGGGCGTTATAATCCAGATGATCATAATGGTCGGCAAATTTTTTGCCGGCCTCTTTCTGACTCTGCAGGTAGTAGTCGCTCTCTTCACCCAGATGACGTGCGTGAAAAGCATCGGCCAGCCATTGGTTCAGGGTTTCAAAAAAGCGGTCGGTGATCTGCTTGTCCTTTTTTTGTACCAACAGATCGATAATTTCATTCAGTTTAATCCAGTCGCCGCGCACGGAAGCGCGTAAAAAATCGGCCGCTTCCTGCTCAAAGGAGGGCGCCGAGCTTTCCAGGGTTTGTAAAATATGTTCGATGTTGTAGGATTTGGCCCGTATCAGATTGGCGCTGAGTTCCGCCTCCGGAAATTCGCGGGATACGATGGCGTGTATGGCCTCTTCCGGCAGGCTGGGGAAGTAAACCGGCTGGCAACGCGAACGGATAGTGTCCAGAACGTTGTTGATGTCCCCGCTGACCAGAATGATAACCATTTTGTCCGGCGGCTCTTCCAAAAGTTTTAAAAAGGAGTTGGCCGCCTCGCGGGACATATATTCTATGCCCTCCACGATAAACACACGGTACTCCGCTTCGTAGGGAGCATATTTGGCCTCATCCTTTAAGGTGCGGATGGCCGATATAGGAATGTTCAGATAGCCCGAAACGGGCAAGGCCCTGTAGGGATGCGCCGCCTTTTGTTTTTGCAACTCCAGCAGATTTTTCGGCGAGTCATAAATTTTTCCCGTGGCCGGAAAGATATACTTCACATCGGGATGGCTCAACTTGCCGATTTTGAGGCAGGAGGGACACTCTCCGCAGGGCCGCTCGTTGTCGGCCGTGCAGTTCAGCACCCGGGCCAGCTCAAAGGCAAAGGCCGTGGCGCCGCTGCCCGCCGCGCCGTAAAACAGATAGGCGTGGGCCAGGCGGTCATGCTCCAGAACGGACGAGAAGAAGGTCTTTACCCGTTCATGCGCCGGCGTATGTGCAAAGTAACGCATCTTCCTTCCCTAATAGATATAAACGGATATAGTTAAAAATACGGCCGAAGCCAGCATCAGTTGGCCGAACAGGGGCATCATAAAGCGCCACCAGCTGGAAAGCGGAATACGGGCCAAACTGAGCATGGCCATCAGCACACCGGATGTGGGGATAATGCTGTTGGAGAAGCCGTCGCCGCAGGTAAAGGCAAATACGGCTGTCTCGCGGGAGAGGCCCAGAACATCGGCCAGCGGGGCCATCAGAGGCATGGTCACCGCCGCCTGCCCGGAACCGGAAGGGATAAAGAAGTTGAGCACCGTTTGAAAGATAAGCATGCCCTGGGCGGCTATGATGTTGTGGAAATGCTTAAGGCTTGTGGCCGCGCCGTGAATGACCGTGTCCAGAATCTGGCCGTCCTGCAAAACCACCTGAATGCCGCGGGCAAAACCCACCACCAGGGCGGCAACGACCATCTCCTCCATTCCCTTAACAAAAGCATGGCTGGCATCCTTAACGGACATGCGGCTAAAAACCGCGGCCATGATGCCCATGAACAAAAAGGCGGCCGACATCTCGTTCAGCCACCAGTCAAAGGTTTGAACGGCATACAGGATAAAAACAAAAATAACGATACTGCTGATCATTACCCGGATATGGGCGGCGTTTAAAACCTGCTTTTCATGCCTGAGATGGCTGAGATCGAAATTGTCGTCGGGCATGTAGGAAGCGGACGGGTCTTTTTTTATGCGCCTGCCGTAGCGCAGGGTGTAGCTGATGGCTATGAACAGGATCACCACCAAAAAGACGGCACGGAAGGGGACGTCCGAGTTAAGCGGCAGTTCGGCGATGCCCTGGGCAATGTTTACCGTAAAGGGGTTGGTGGTGGCGGCGGCAAAACCGACGTCGGCGGCCAGCATCACCAACGCCAGGCCGTAGATGCGGTCAAAACCCATCTCCTTGGAAACGATAAGGAAGATAGGCACCAGCGGTATGAACTCCTCGCCCATGCCCAGGGTGGAGCCGCCCACGGACACCACGGTCATGATAATAATGGTCAGCAGGGTGGAGGAGTGGCCGAACATATCCAGCAGCTTATGCAAAAAGGCGGCGATCATACCCGAGCGTTGCAGGATGCCGAAAGTGCCGCCGATGATAAAAATAAAAAATATGATATCCGCCGCATCCTGCATGCCCCGGGGGATGGAGCTTAAAAACCCCAATAGGCTCTCCGGTTCGGCATAGCCCTCTTTTTTATCTCCCAAAAAGATAGCCTTTATGCTGTAATGCTTGGGAAGGGTCTGATAGGTGCCGGGCTGTACCACATTGCGCGTCAGGGAGCCCACCTTTTTTTCCACCCGTTCATATTGGCCCGCGGGGGTGATGTAGGTCATCAGGGCCGTAAAAAAAATAACGCCGAGCAGCAGTACAAACACATGGGGAATTTTAATCTTGCCGAGTCGGGATTCCATTTTCCTTCCTTTCCGCATGGGGCGATTCATTTTCCTTTAAGGTTTTGAGCGCGTAATGAATAAACCAGATTACATGCCCAACCAGAACGATGATAATCAGAGCGATAAA
>JALXBH010000025.1 GCA_026991535.1 Calditrichia bacterium
TAAATACATTACAGGTTATCATCGTCCAGTAGGCCCAGGCATATTGCCCAAAGGCCCGCTCTACAAAAATAAAAGATTCATAGGGGTTTCCGCTATACCAGGCGATGAAAAACTCCATACTGTAGGCATAGCCGACCATCATACCGGTTGTCAGTATGATTTTATTCATATTATCAAGATGAGTCATTGTAAGAATATGCTCAAGATGGTAAACACGCCGGGCGATTAGCGCCAGGGTCATAACCATGGCAAAACCGGAGAAGATAGCACCCGCCACAAAATAGGGCGGAAAGATGGTTGTATGCCATCCCGGTATTACCGCCGTGGCAAAGTCTGTACTTACCACACTATGCACGGAAAGCACCAGCGGGGTGGACAAACCGGCCAAAAGGAGATAGGCCAGTTCATAATGTTTCCACTGCTTGTTCCCGCCACGCCAGCCCAGGGCAAATATAGCCAGCACTTTTTTGCGGATGGCCGTTTTGGCCCGGTCACGCAGGGTGGCTAAATCCGGTATAAGTCCGGTATACCAGAAGAGTAATGAAACGGTAAAATAGGTGCCTACCGCAAAGAAATCCCATAATAGCGGGCTGCGGAAGTTCGGCCACATATCCATCTGATTGGGTATGGGGAAAAAGTAGTAAACCGCCCAAACACGTCCGACGTGGATTCCCGGAAACACCAGGGCACAGATAACCGCGAAAATGGTCATGGCCTCGGCAAACCGGTTAATGGAAGTACGCCATTTTTGCCTGAACAAAAAGAGAACGGCGGAAATTAATGTTCCGGCGTGACCTATACCAACCCAAAACACAAAGTTGACAATGGCCCAGCCCCAACCGACGGGGTTGTTTACCCCCCAGATTCCAATACCTTCCCAGATCAGATATCCTATGGAACCCAGTAAAACCATCATCAGGGAGCTGGCCAGTCCAAACAAGAGTGCCCATTCCTTGGTGGTTTTTGATTCAACTATTGAGGAAATCTTATCGGTTATGGTAGAAAACGTCTGATTTCCTGTAATCAGAGGAACCTGATAATCATATCCAGCATCGACTTCTTTACTCATAAGACCTTACTTTTTGTTTAATAGTTTACTTTATGCGACTGTTTCCATTTCCGGGTTGGGATTTTTAATCCGTGCCAGGAAGGAGGTACGCGGTTTAATATTCAATTCCACAAGCAGCTTATATTCGCGGTTTTGCTTTTTAAGCCTGGCGACGCGGCTTTCGGAATCAAGGATGTTGCCAAAGACAATGGAATCCGCCGGGCAGGCCTGCTGGCAGGCGGTCTGAATTTCGCCATCGGCCACCAGACGGCCTTCGTTCTTGGCGTTTATCTTGGCTTCCTGAATCCGTTGCGTACAGTAGGTGCATTTTTCCATAACACCGCGGAAACGCACCGTAACATCCGGGTTTTGTACCATTTTTATGGTTTCCGGATAGGAGTTGGTAAAGTTGAAAAAGTTAAAGCGACGTACCTTATACGGACAGTTGTTGGCACAATAACGCGTACCGACACAGCGGTTATAGGTCATCACATTCAAACCTTCATCGTCATGCAGGGTTGCCTGAACGGGACACACCTGCTCGCAGGGCGCGTTTTCGCAATGCTGGCAGCCCAAGGGCTGAAAAAGCATATCCGGGTTGTCGGGGTCGCCCTTAAAATAGCGGTCGAGACGTATCCAATGCATCTCCCGTCCTTTTTTCACCTCTTCCTTGCCGATAATGGGAATATTGTTTTCCGCCTGACAAGCCACCACGCAGGTATTACATCCCGAGCAGGTGGAAAGGTCGATGGTCATGCCCCACTGATAGCCGTGATCATATTTTTTCTCATCCCACAGGGAAACCAGCGGTGGATGTTCAACGGCTTCCCTGGCAAATTCCGGTTCCTTGCGGTATTCTTCCAGATCAGCCTCAAGAATGATCGGCCGGCCTTCCATGGAGTTATGATCCTGTGTATTGGCCAGGGGATAGCTGCGGCCGGTTTTACTTACGCTAACACCGGAAAGGCTGTAAACCTCCGGCGCGTTCATAAAACCGTATACGTCAAAACCGCTGCCATTGGCAATCCGGCCCACTTTTTGACGACCATAACCCAGCTCCAAAGCTATCACATTGTCGGCCACGCCGGGAAGAATGGAAACGACAATTTCCAACTCCTTACCGCCGGCGGACAAAGTAATCACATCTTCATTACCCACACCCAGTTTTTCGGCGGTCGCCGTGCTCATCAGCGCGGCATTGTCCCAGCTAAGATGTGTAACCGGATCGGGAACTTCCATCAGCCAGCCATTGTTGGCATAGCGCCCGTCATACAGGGAAGACGATGGCTGAATAACCACATCCATGGCTGAAGCAGAGGGGGTGCCCGCAGAAACAGAGGCGGCACGTACCAGATCGGCAATGGCACCGGAGCGGGCCCGAACCTCAACGGGCTTTAATGTGCTGGCGCTATAGCCCTTGTAAAGTATACGCCGCCAGTTCTTGCCGTCCCCTTTGGCGCCCCAGGTTTTCTTCACAATATCCGAATCTTTGACCTCTTTGCCCGTAACTATAAAATTGACAAAGGCGGTCATGCTTACCGTGTTGTACAAAGGCTGGATCAACGGCTGAATGACGCTGCGGTTACCGCGAACATCCGTGGCATCTCCCCAGGACTCAAGAAAATGGGACATGGGAATATGCCAGTTGGCCGCATGACCGGTTTCATCCCAATAGGGTGAAAAAGCGATCACATTCTCCACCTTGCCAAGCGCAGCGGCAAAGTCAATTGAGGAAGCGGTGTATACGGGGTTGCGATCCAGTATGACCAGCGTTTTAACCTCGCCGGCCTTCATTTTATCGGCAAGCGCCTGAATGCTTTCGCTTTGCAGAACCACATCGGGATTATCATAATAATCGACCGTAGCGCCGTTATTGCCAAGTACTTCATTTATGGCAAAGACAAGCGCGTGGGTTGCCGCGCTCTGGCGCAGACCGGCTACAACCAGTGAGGCCCCTTTATTTTTTTTCAGGTCATTCACCAGGGCCCGCATCCATTTAGGCTCCACAGCCTCGGCCCCTTCGTCTATAACGCCAAGCGCAGCGGCTAACTGACGGGTAAATACTTCCAGACCGCCCTGCGTAAGTCTTTTACGGTGATCGGCCATCCCCCCGGTAACGGAAAAGGAGGTTTCCACCATATACAGGCGGTTCATCGTGTCATGCTCATCTTCCGTTCTGCGCCCCTCGGCAAAACCGCGGTTAGCGGAAACATTGCCGGGCGTAGCCCCCAGAAAATCATGGTCGATGGACAGAACAACCCGGGCCTTTTCAAAGTGCGGATAGGCCTGAACACTTTTGCCCGTGGCGGCCTTTAACCCCTTGTGCATATTCATTTCGCTGACAGGTTCATTTACATGCCAGGCGGCCAGGGGCATTTCCTTTTTTAGTTGATCGTATAGCTTTTTGAGTGACGGCGAGGCAAATTCACCGGAAAGAATGGCCAACCCCCTGCCCTTATCCTTTTTAAAGGCGGCATGTTGTTCCTTCCAGAATGAGCCAAAAGCCTGCCAGCTGCTTTGTACGCCATCGAGCGAAACCTCCTGGGCCCGGTCGGGGTCGTACATATTCAGCACATCCGCCTGGGTAAAGATATTGGTTTTACCCAAAGACTCCGGATGCTCCGGGTTACCCTCAATTTTTGTGGGACGTCCTTCATGGCTTTCCACCAAAACGCCCAGCGCATGACGGCCCTGGGTGAAGGTGGTGGCGTAATACTTGGGCACGCCCGGAATCATATTTTCCGGCGCCTTAACAAAAGGAACGATTTTCTCCACCGGTCGGCGACAACTGGCCAGACCGGCAAAAGCAATGGAAGCGCCCATCAACCCTAAAAAGTTACGACGGGTAACGGGATTCTTAAGTTCTGAAGCCCCTTCCGGGAATTCACGTTCCACAATTTTGCGGAACTCCGGCGTGTCAGCCAATTCATCCAGGCTACGCCAATACTGTTTTTGATTCTCTTTCATATTTTCTCTCATCGATGACACCCTGAACAATCCGTTGGTGGATTAATTTTTTTATCGGCAATAATTTTCGCGGCAATTTCAAACTGATCTTCCGGCGGCGTCCAGCCCATTTGCGTAACCTGATCGGTGCGACGCAGGTGCATCTCCGGCTCGCGATGGCAGGAAAGACACCAGCCCATGCTCAGGTCTTTTTGCTGCATTATCTTAACCTCCTTGGCCACATTGCCGTGGCAGCTTTCGCAACCCACTCCGGCGGTTATGTGCGCGCTATGGTTAAAAAATACATAGTCGGGTAAATCGTGCACCCGGGTCCATTCGATGGACTTTCCGCTTTCCCAACTGGCACGTACCGGCTCCAGCTTGGGATTGTCCAGCCCCACCAGGGAGTGGCAGTTCATACAGGTTTCCGTGGGCGGTACCAGTGCCTTGGCGGAAACTTCCACCGTGGTATGACAATAACGGCAGTCCAGCCCCAAGTCTCCGGCATGAAGCTTATGGGAATAATCCACGGGTTGTGTGGGACGATATCCCACATCGGTGTATTTCGGTGAACCGAAATACCAAAAAAAGCCGGTAGTCCCCACCAAAAGGGCTACGACGATAACCAGCAGGTATAAAGGCCATAGATTAGCCTTCTTAGAGAATATCTGAGCCAAGCTAAACTCCTATAGGTTTTAACTTTTCGTGATGATTAGATTAGTATGATTGCAGAAATTAAAGGTTTGCTCTCGGAAAAAAAACGACGGCGTTTAATATAATTTGTGAAAACTATAATTTCAAACCTTTAATTCTCTAAATGAGGCTATCGGCGATTATTACCGCAAATAAACCGAACAGGTAAATGATCGAATAGCCGAACAGGCCCTTCAACTGGGTCTCCGTGCGCAACTTCATCACCTTATAAGTTTTTTGCAGATACAACACACCCAAAGCCACAGCCAGCAGGACATACACCCAACCCAACTGTTCATTTACCACCAGCGCCAGGCTGGCCACAACCAACAACCATGTATATATTAATATTTGTTTGTAAGTGGAATCATCCCCCTTAACTACCGGCATCATTGGCAGTTTGGCCATGCGGTAGTCATCCTTATAGACCAGGGCCAGGGCCCAAAAATGAGGAGGGGTCCATAAAAAGATGATTAGAAACAAAATCCAGGGGTCCACCGCCATCTGTCCCGTTGCCGCCACCCAGGCCCCCACGGGCGACATGGAACCGGCGATACCGCCGATGACGATATTCTGCACCGTATTGGGCTTAAGGTAAAGGGTATAAAAAAGGCTGTAAAAAAGAATGGTCGCCAACGACAGCAGGGCGCTATAGGCGTTGAAATAGTAATAAAAAATGGCCAGGCCCGCCAGGCCGATGCCAATGGAAAAAACAAAGGCCGGCACCGCGCCGATGGTATGCATGGGCAGGGGACGTCGTCCCGCGGTTCTTTTCATTTTGGCGTCAATCTCACGTTCAAAACATTGATTAAGCGCATTGGCCGATCCGCCCGTAAGATAAATGGCCAGCAGGGCCATAAAAAACCGGAAAGGATCATGCAACAGGCTTCCTTCCATGATCAGCGCCGTGGCCCCCGTGATGATCACCAACAGCATGATCGAGGGCTTGGTCAATGTAAAAAAGGCTTTAATGGTTTGCATTCAAATCCTGTATAAATTTATTTCTTTGTCGTTTTTGCTTCGCTCTTTGAGGGAGCGGGGATATGCTTGGCTTCATCCGACAGCAGATAGCCAAACTGCTTTTCAAATTCCTTTAGGGATATGTTGGCCGTGGCCGCGTACTTGGCCATTTCATGCGGATCCTCGAAGTCATCCTTTTTAAAGCGTATCATATACCGGTTGGCAATGCGATAGGACTCGGACTCGATATCCACCATGCGTATGCGCATTTTATGGGTTTTCGGATCCAGGATATCCTTAAAATACATGGGTACAAAATGGTTGTTCTGCATGGATATCAACGCGCCGTTGCCGCCGTCAAACAAAAACTTGGCCGCCATGTACCCCAGGTCACGGCAATATTCCATATCGAAGGGAATGGGATCCGCGCAACGTAGTTCATAACCGATATTCTTGGCCACGATGGTAGTTTTAATGCCAAATTTCTTTAAGCGCTCCTGAACATGAAATTTCAGAATCTCGCCAAAATTTATTTCCGCGAAACGCATATTGTCATGCTCATCCCGCTCTATGTTTACCAGTTGATTAAAGGCTTCGCTGTCCAGCTTATCCAACAGACCCTCGGCGATAATGGCCACGCCATCCTGCCGCCCGTAACTGAGCCGCTTAATGATGGCCCCGACCAGGGTATCCACCAAATATTGCAGATTTATTTTTCCCTCGCCGAATTCCTCGGGAATAATAGTCAGCGTTGCTCCCGCCGATTTACCGATACCGAGCGCCAGATGACCGGCCTTGCGCCCCATGGTAATCACAAAATACCAGCGGCTGGTTGTTTTGGCGTCGGTCATGATATTTTTAACGATCTCCACGCCATAGTGCCGGGCCGTTTGATAACCGAAGGTGGAAATACCATGGGGCAAATCCAGATCGTTATCTATGGTTTTGGGCACATGGGCCACCTGAATACGGCCGCTGGAAACCTGTTCCAGGCGATAGGCGGAATAGGCCGTATCATCGCCGCCGATGGTGATCAGCTTATCCACATTCAGGCGCAAAAGGGATGACACGGTTTTTTCAAGATACTTTTTATCACGGGTGGGATTGTCCCGGGCAATACCGATATGGGATCCGCCGCGAAAATGAATACGGCTGATATCGTCTATGGTCAGGTTCTTCACATGCTGGATATCACCCTGCATAAGCCACTTAAAACCATCCTGAATGCCGATAACCTCGGCGCCGGACAATATGGCGCGGATTGTGGCCGCACCGATCACGCTGTTGATGCCGGGAGCCGGCCCGCCGCCGACCAATATAGCCATCCTTTTGGGATGCATAGACACTCCAACCATTTATATCTTCTAATCTCTTGTGATTTTTAGTCGACGAATATAACCGAGTGTGATATATGTATCAAATCTTATTGAATGATTTTTGTTATATTTAGAGGATTGATTTATATTAGCCACCATTATAAAAGCATGATTTTTGTACCTTATGATTATTCAGAATATTTCGCTGACCGGGTTCAACACGGATACAACATTAACGGATTCACAGAATGCCCACTCTCTGGTTTCCTTAAAGGGTGAACAAAAAAAGTATTTTTTCGAGTCCATCTTAGCCATTCTTTTTGGCCTGTCCGAGGAAGAAAAACAAATCTTTCGCAACCCCTCATCGGCTGTAAAAACACATACCGGCCGCCTGACCTTAAAGTTCGACACCTTTACCCTGTATGTGGAACGGGACTTTGAAACCGATATTATCGCCGTAATGTCAGAATCTGAAAAAGGGATAAAACCGGTTTACCAGGGCAAGGACATCCCCAATAGCGAAGATCACAACGCCTATCAGGAATTGATGGAGTCGGTTTTTACCCTTGTGGATAAAAAAGCCATCCGGTCATTGTGTGAGGAGAGTCTGAACAAGGAAAATGCGCCTCTTGGCGATGTGCTGGAAACTTTTTACACCTATATGCGCCCCAAGTATACCCTGGCCTATATGGAACGCATCCTGCAACGGACGGACTATGTTCTTTCCCGCTATTCCGCGGCCGAAGCGGCCAACGGCAAGAATACCCTGGTATTGAGGAATAAGCTGAACCTGTTAAAGGATTTACGGATACTTACCCAGGCACAGAACCAAATTGCCCGGGACCTGGAAAAAATGGGCCGCGTTAAACCCGCGCCCGCAACGGACAGCGTGGACTATATCCTCAAGCAACGCTTCCCCACCCTGTATACCTTTGACGCGGAAACGGTTTACAACGAGGCCGCGCTCTACCTGGAGAAGCAGGCGATTTACCGCCGTTATCAAAAAAAGCTGAATGAATTAATTGCCCGTAAGTCTGAACTGAAAGAACTGATCCATACCCGCCTGATCGCCTATTCCAATCTGCCGGACACTTTCGAGGAGGACTTCCATACCTATCAGGAACTTACCCTGGATCTGGCCGATGAGAAGAACAACTACGATAAATACAACATACGCATAAGCGACAACCAGGAGCAGATCAACCGTCTGAAAAAGATGCGCATGATCCTGGCTTTTACCCTGCCCGCCTTAATTCTGCTTGCGCTGATCTTTTTTCCGGAATATGCTATCGGTCTGGGCACGGCCAGCGTTGTCACCCTGATATCCGTCATTCTTGTTTATAAACTGCAACTGGATTCCCGGCGCAGGGAAATTGATTTTTTTCAGGAAAAACAGTTCCGGATTCGAACAAAAATAAAAGGCATCGAGGAAAAAATTTACCTTCTGCGGGAAAAATCCTTTTTGCTGGACGACTTGCGTCTTATCGACAGCCATATCGAAAATTTCCATACCTACAAGAAAACTCAAAAATCCATTAACAACCTGAGTAAGAAAATCGCCGGGATAAAAAACGAAATCGCCGGCCTGCCCATGGCCGAGCTTGAACGCATCGAAAAAAAATATAAAGGCCGGATCGATTGGTCGCGTCCCGATCTGCTCAGCTA
>JALXBH010000026.1 GCA_026991535.1 Calditrichia bacterium
GTATAAAGTGTTCTGTAATTTTCATGGATAGAATGCCTGTTTCCACCAAAAAAATCTATTCCGGGGGATAAATCCGTCGAACATGGATTTACTTTTAGAGAGATGATCCGGGAGAGAATGAAAAATCCGAGAATAAAAAAAAGGCCGCCGGAAGAAAACGAGGCCGTGCAAATCGAGCAACAACTGGATGCCCTGATAGAACAACAAAAGCGGCATGATCGCTGGCGCCATCACCTGGTATGGAGCGTTCTGGCCCTTATGTTTTTGATAACCGCCCTTAGCTTTTCGGGGGAACTGGTGCAGCGCACCCTGCGTCTGTTTCGCTCTCCGCTGGAAAACATGCGCCTGGAACAGAGCGCCCGCATAAAAGCCGATGTTGTGAGGAGCAGCACGGGAGAGGTGACGCTTAGCCACCTGCGCACATGGATTAATCACTATAACCGCGATTTTTATGGTCCTTCTCTTTCCGAGGAAGATGAAACCTTTCTCCTGGCCTGGGGCACATGGGAGAGCAGCGGAAAAAAGGATGTCTTTCATCTGGACAGGCCCTTTGCCGGAAAACCGGGCCTGACCTGGCGGGAATGGCTTTCCGTTAAAACCCGGTTAAAAAAAATATATGGTGGTTATTACAATCCCGTATTTGCCAATATAGATAAAAAACTTAAAAAGCTGCGTTTTAAGCAGCAGGCGCTCTATGCGCGTCCCCTGCCGCGTTTTCTTGCGGATTCGCTGGCGGCACATGTGCGGACGGCCGGCGTCTCGTCCCTTGATTTAAGAAAACTGTTTACCGATTTTGTTCAAAAAAACAACTATGTTCTGGAAAATGAAACCCGCCTGGCCCGTGAAATGGAGGAGCTGCGTTACGAGCGTGATATCCGTTTAGGCCTGCTGGCCGTGCGCCTGGGCAGGGAATACGGCTTTAAACGTCCCGCCGCTTTGTTCGGCTGGATGAGCGACGGCTATAATGGCGGGCGCCGTCTGGCCCGCTTACGCGGCCTGGCCGGACGCTTTGTGGAAAGTGACAGCCTGAAAGGGGCCTGGAACCGTTTTTACGGCCACTATAGGGCTATTGTCGCCGAATCGGAGCGCCTGAGCAGGGAAGACGCCCCGCGATTTGTTTTGCAAAATCCCCTGGGCATGGTGTTGCAGGCCAAGTTTGTGGGCCGTTTCGGCGCCCGGCGCAAAAACAGATACGGCCGTGTCTATAAGCATCACGGTATCGATCTTAAAGCTCCGCACGGGCAGGCGGTCTACCCGGTGGCGCCCGGATGGGTCAGCTATGTGGGTTACCAGCCCAAGGGGCATGGCAATCATGTGCGCATAGTACACGACCGGGGCTGGACGTCCGTATATTCGCATTTACAGGATGATTTTGTCTGGAAAAAATTGCGGGAACGTTTTTTAAAAGAGGGACCTTTCTGGATAGAGTCCTATGAATTGCTGGCCCGCGTGGGGACCACCGGTAATATTCCGGCCAATGACGCCCAGTACGGTTATCCACACCTGCATCTCGAAATTTCCCGCAAGGGCAAACGTGAAAACCCCCAAAAACTGTTCCGGGAAAAGATTACTTTCCTGGCCGAATAAGCTTTTCGTTAAAAAAATTTTTCTCCTTACCCCGCCGGATTCTTACCATATGCACCATGAGTTAGATGACGGATTTGCTTTTGTATCTTTAATAATGTAAAATTAACCAACTGGTTAAAATATGTGATGGGTGTGCTATGATTAAAACACTTTTTCTTCTCTTGGCTCAGGTTCTGTTTATAGCGGCCCAGCCCCTGCCTCAGCTTTTAAAAGATCTGGAAGAGCAGAATCCCGATGTGCTGGCGGCACGCCTGGAGCAGAGGAAGGCGGCGGAACAGGCGGACGGCGCGGCGGGGTTGTTGTGGCCCTCTTTGTCCTTTAACGCCGGGTATAACCATGTAAGCGATCTGGCGCGTATAGATTTTCCGGCGCTCCCCGGCGTTACCCCGCGAACCGTCTCCCTCGGTCAGCGGGATAACTATGCCTTCAGCCTGACCGCGCGCTATCTGCTGTTTAACGGCTTTGGCACGCGGGCGCTTATTGACGCCGCAAAAACCAGGTCGGCCATCAGCGGAGTGGAATTGAAAGCCAGGCGCAAAAAAGCGGCTCTGGAAACCATCGCCCTTTATCGGCAAATTCAGGGAGTCCGCCTTAATCTGCATGTAATACGCGCCACCCGGGAACGACGGCAACTGCAATTGGAAAAGGTAAAGAGCCTGCTGGAAAGCGGTTTTGTCCGTCCCGTGGATACCCTGGCCGTGCGCCTAAGCGTGCTGGATGCCGGACAACAGATACTCAGTGAACAGAGCAGACTTTTCCGTTTACAACAACAGTTAAACAATCTTTTTGGCCGGCAGGTTAATGTGCAGGATTTTAAGGAAAGTTCTGCCTTACAAAGCCCCGAGCTTAACCTTGGCGGGGTTGAACAGCTTCAAACGCTGGAGCTGAGCGGAAAACTGATCGATTTTCAAACCCGGCAGAAACGTTCTTATTTTTATCCCCGCGTGGCCCTGGTGGCCGCCTACAACTATGGCAATCCGGGGGTGGACATCATAAACAGCAATTGGATGGACTATTACACGTTGGGTATCAACCTAAGCTGGAGCCTTTGGGAAGGGCGTCGCCATAGCCATGATGTGCGGGCCATGGATTACTCCCGTAGACAGCTTGATCTGCAAAAAAAGAATCTGACCCGCCGTTGGCGTTCGGATTTTCTGGAAACGCGGGAAGAGATAAAAGTATTGCGGAAAGCCTTACGACTGGCCGGAAAGAGGGTGGAGCTGGCGCGTCGCAAATGGCGGATACTGGCCGCACAACTGGAAGAGGGCACCGCGCAAAGCAAGGAAGTGGATGACGCCTCTCTGCAGCTCACCCAGGCGGAGCTGGCGTTAAACGCGCAAAAAATTGCCCTGCGCAGCAAACAAAACGAATTGGAATATTTAAGTGGTAAGCCCATTTCGGAATGGAGTGTTCAATGAGATATTTTTGGATAGCGGCCCTGGCCGCTTTGCTGGGGTGTCAGTCTTCCGGCGAGCAAACGGCCGTGTATCAGGGCCGGGTTGACGCCGATGTGATACGCGTAAGCGCGAAAAGCGCGGGAACCATAGACACGCTGGCTGTACGCGAGGGCATGACGGTACGCAAGGGCATGCTTATGGCCCGGCTGGACGAGGAGCGCATCCGCACACAGATGGCCCTGCAACAGGCGCAACAGGAAGAGGCCGAGGCCAATATGAAAGCCTTGCTGGCTCAACGGGTTCAACTGACGGAAGAAAAACAGTTTACCGCCTCTACCCTGGAGAAAACCCGGCGCATGGTAAGCCGGGGGGCGGCCACGGCGCAAAAGGCGGATGAGCTTCAAACACGACTGGAGGGTTTACTGGCGCAGATTAAGGCCCTTGATGCCCGCGTGGCTGCGTTGAAGAGCAAAGAGAAACAACTGCGGGCGGCCCGGGCGCTTACCGGGATCAACCTGAGCGATACACGGATAACCGCTCCGGCCAACGGTGTGGTGCTGACACGTCTGCATTCAGCGGGTGAGATGGTGGGGCCGGGTGTGCCGCTATTTGAAATGGCCGACCTGAGCCGCGTGGATGTGCTGTGCTATGTGCCTCTTTCCGACCTGCCGGCCATGAAGCCGGGCCGGGTGGCGAAAATAAGCGTTGACGGGCTGGAACAGCCGCTGGAAGGAAAGGTTGTCTATATTGCCGACCGCTCCGAGTTTACCCCCAAAACCATATTAACGCGGGAAACCCGCACCACACTGGTCTACCGGATAAAAATCAACGTAGATAACGCGCGGGGATATTTAAAAATAGGTATGCCGGTGGATGTAAGTTTTGGTGAATGATGGCCGCCATAGAGCTCATAAATCTGCACAAGCAGTATGGAGAGACCCGGGCCGTGGACGGCCTTTCGCTGGAGGTGGACTTTGGTGAGATCGTGGGACTGATCGGCCCGGACGGGGCGGGAAAGACGTCCACCCTGCGCATGGTGGTTTCCCTGTTGCGGCCCAATGCGGGGGACATTTTGTTTATGGGAAAGGATGCCCTGCGCGAGGTGGCCTGGGTGCGGGCCCATGTCGGCTATATGCCTCAGCGCTTCAGTCTCTATCAGGATTTGACCGTGGAACAGAATATGCGCTTTTTCGGCGATCTTTTTAATATGCCCCCCGCCGCGCAAAAAATACAAATGGAAAAGTTGTATGCCTTTTCCCGTCTGGGCCCCTTTAAGCAACGTCTGGCAGGACAGCTTTCCGGAGGCATGAAACAAAAACTGGCCCTTTCCTGCATGTTGATGCACCAGCCCCGTGTTATCGTTCTGGACGAGCCGACCTTTGGCGTCGATCCGGTGTCGCGTCATGAATTTTGGGAAATCCTGCATGAACTACGCGGGCAGGATGTGGCTGTTCTGGTTTCCACCGCCTATATGGATGAAGCCATGCAATGCGACCGCGTGGGGCTTATGTATGAAAGCCGCCTGCTGGCCCTGGATACGCCGCAGGGGCTGTTGAACGGCTTTCCCGGTTATATAATGCGGCTTGAGGCGGAAAAGCCGGAAAAGGTTTACACCTGGCTCCGCACGCGCCTTCCCCGGGGCCGGGTTCAGCTGTTTGGCGACGGCATTCACATTGCCATCCGCAATGGGGAGGAGCGGAAAAAAGCGGAAGACGTTATCAAAGAAATTCCCCATAAAACAAGCCCCGCGAAAAAAACAGAACCGCAGTTGGAAGACCTGTTTCTGCATCTGCTGGAGGAACAGCATGTCTGATCTTGCCGTCAGCGTTAAAGACTTAACCCGTACCTTTGGAGATTTCACCGCCGTGGATCATATCTCTTTTGAGGTTTCCCGCGGGGAGATTTTTGGTTTCCTTGGCGCAAACGGCGCGGGAAAAACCACCACTATCCGCATGTTGTGCGGATTGCTGTTGCCCAGTGGCGGCAGTGCTTCCGTGGCCGGGCTGGATGTCTACCGTTCTTCCGAGCAGATTAAAACCCGCATAGGGTATATGAGCCAGAAATTCAGTTTATACGAAGACCTGACCGTGCGTGAAAATATTGAATTTTACGGCGGTGTCTACGGCCTGACCCGGGCCCAAATCAGGGAAAAAACTGCCGAGCTTATCGGCTATCTCGGTCTGGAAAAACAGGTCGATCAATTAACCAGTGCGCTGCCCCTGGGCTGGAAACAGCGCATGGCCCTTAGCGCCGCCATCCTGCATGATCCCGAAATTATATTCCTCGATGAACCCACCAGCGGCGTGGATCCCGTTTCCCGGAGAAATTTCTGGCTGCTGATTTATGAACTGGCCGGACGGGGTAAGACCATTTTTGTCACCACACATTATATGGATGAGGCGGAGTTTTGCAATCGACTGAGTATAATGAAGGATGGCCGGATCGTGGAACTGGATGAACCCGGCCGGCTTAAAGAACGTTTTGGGCGCGATACCATACAGGATGTTTTTATAGAGATCGTAAACCGGGGGGGAGGCCGCTGATGGGGCGTATCTTTCGCAGCATTGTGCTCAAAGAGTTTTACCACATCTGGCGTGATCCCCAAACGCTGGTTATCATCCTGCTATTGCCTTTGCTTATGTTGATACTTTTTGGATACGCCATAACCCTGGAGATGCGCAATATCGAAACGGTCATCATCGACCGCGACCATAGTCCGCTTTCCCGGGCCTTTCTGGATGAAGTAAGCTCGGTGGACTTTTTTGAAATCGTTGCCTGGGATATCGACGATAAAGAGATAGAAACCTATTTCCGGAAACGGGAGGCGCGTTGTGTTATCATTCTCCCGCATCGCTTTGAACAAAGAATGAAAAATGCGTTTTCAACGCCCGTTCAGGTAATTATAGATGCCACGGACCCTAATGCGGCCAACTATATTCACAACTATCTGTCTCAAATAAGCATGCGATTCAATTTAAAACAAAATCCGCTGGCGCCGGTTACCTTTAATATCGTCCCGCGTCTCTTTTATAACCCCGATATGAAATCCTCCTATTTTTTTGTACCCGGACTGGTGGCGGTGATTCTGCTGCTGATCAGTACCCTGCTTACCAGCATCGCCATTGTCCGTGAAAAAGAAATGGGCACCATGGAGCAGATTCTTGTCAGTCCGGTGCATCCCTTTCAGATTATATTAGGCAAGGTGATCCCCTATGTAGTTATTGGTTACCTCATCAGCCTGATGATACTGATTGTGGCGCACTTCTGGTTTATGGTGCCCGTGGCCGGATCCCTGTGGATGCTGAACTTGTCTCTTGTTCTCTATCTGTTGTGTGGGTTGAGCATCGGTCTCTTTATCTCCACCATCACCGATAAGCAGCAAATCGCCATGATGGTGGCGCTGATGGCCACGGTTTTGCCCACAGTGATGATGAGCGGTTTTATTTTTCCCATATCCAGCATGCCGCGGGTTTTGCAGGGAGTGGCTGCCATTATTCCCGCCACACACTTTTTAACCATCATCCGCGGTGTGATGCTCAAAGGCACCGGTCTGCATGAACTGTGGCCGCAAACGATAATTTTAGTCGGTATGTCTGCTTTTCTTCTGGGGCTGAGCGTTAAAAAATTTAAATCCACCCTGGAGTAGGCCATGAGGAGTGTCAGGATTATGAACGGTTTTAGACGATGAAGCGTATTTTTTATCTGGTGCGTAAAGAGTTCCGGCAGATTTTCCGGGAGCCGGCCTATCTCGGCATTTTGTTTATCATGCCCATCGTGCAGATTATTTTACTGGGTTACGCCATCTCCACCGATGTTAAGGACATACGCGTGGGTATCCTCGATCTGGATCACTCTTCCATGAGCGCACGGCTGACGGAAGCCTTTACGCGCAATCACTCCTTTATCTATTATGGCTCCACCGATGACGATGGCATGATAAAGAGCTGGCTGGATGAGGGACGTATATCCATGGGGCTGATCATTCCCGTCCATTTTCAGCGCGATCTTGTCAACGGGCGCCAACCGGATGTTCAGCTTGTTTTGGATGGCGTGGACGGCAATTCCGCCGGCGTTGTGGCTGCTTATGCCGCTCAGGTGACCGCAGACCTGCAAGGCGAATGGCTGCCCCGTGTGCCTTCGATGGGAAAAGAGGCGGCGGCTTTGCATATTACCCGCATCGAGCCGCGCATGTGGTATAATGCCGCCCTGGAAAGTGTGAACAACATTGTGCCGGGAATTATTGCCACTCTGTTAACCATGGTCACTTTGCTGGTAACGGCCATGAGCATAGTGCGCGAAAAAGAGCTGGGCACGCTGGAACAGTTAATGGTGACCCCCCTGCGCAAGGGCGAGCTTATGATCGGCAAGATCATTCCCTTTGAAATAGCCGGCTTTGTTCTGGTTAATGTTTCCATTTTGGCGGCCGGTCTTATCTTTGGTATCTGGATTGCCGGTTCGCTCTGGGCACTCTACCTGATGAGTCTGATTTTTAGTCTGGGCACCCTGGGGTTGGGCATTTTAACCTCTACCATTGCCCGCACCCAGCAACAGGCCATGTTTATCGCCTGGTTCATCATGGTGTTTGCCTTGCTGCTTTCCGGATTTTTTATACCTATTCAGAATATGCCGGATATGATTCAATGGATTACCTATGTGAATCCCATGCGTTATTTTATGGTTGTAATCCGGGAAATATATCTTAAGGGCACGCCATTGGCCTTTTTATGGAAAGAAGGTCTGGCCATGCTGGCCTTTGGCCTGGGTTCTTTTATTTTAGCCACGGTACGCTTCAGCAAGCGCGTGGGGTAACATAAAAGAGAATTGTTTGAATGCGGCAAAGCTCACACTAATTGATATCATCGGGAAAATATATGCTAAAAAGGCAAATATATTACTAGTCATGGAAAAAATTTCTGATAATTTTTTTAACATTACTGCTTGCAGGAATAACAGCTATTCTTTCTGATTTTTTTTATGAAATAAAAGAATATATTCATCCTAAATTTTAAGCACCATTATTTTAAACAAAAACTAAATATTTTTTCCGGGGAACACTGTTTCTTTTCTATCGTGAAAAAAGTGTACTGAAATTATACGGACTGCCAAAATGAACAACCGGGGTCTATTCACATGGGAATGAAATTTTAAGGTGAAATATAAAATCGTCCTGCCAATAGTTGCCTTCTTTTTAAATATGGTCGTTGAGCAATGTCAGGGAAATCATGTCGTTGAACTATTTACTTAAAACGGAGAGGGTGACAATGCCTTATCCTATTTTCCCCAGGTCAGTCCGGTTATAAAAAATTTTATGGTGGATGATAATAACAGAAAATATACCCATTACACACCAATTGAAGCGTGAGAGCAACCGTATTCGTTGATTCATTGACCGTATGAGATACTATCACAAAAATATTAAAACAGCAGAGGTAAGGCTATGAAGTCACTATTTTTAATACCCGTGATATTTTTTTCCTTCATTGGCTGCGATGACGCTGAACCGAAAGCGGGGGAATATGAAATAATTAGCGGCGTATCTAAATTACCCGAACTTATTTGCTATGATCTGGAGGGAAAAGAAGAGAAAATTATTCACAGACCCGGAGAAATTCTGCTGTTAAATGTTTGGGGTATCCATTGCGGGCCCTGCATAGAAGAGATTCCCGGTTTAAACCGTCTGGTTGAAAAGTATAAGGAAAACAATAAGATTCGTTTTATGGCCTTAACCGGTTATTCCACCGACAGAGAAGATTTGGAAAGCTTTCTAAAAGAACACAAGTTTGACTTTGCGCAAAGGCGGATAAAGGAAAAGTACAAAAAGATTTTAAATATTGATCGTATTCCAACAACCATAATATGCAATCAGAAGGGTATAATCACCTATTATATTCAGGGAGGCGGACCGACTACCTATAAATACATCGACAGGATAATACAGACGCTTTTAAGCGGCGGCATATTAACGCTATAGGCTGCTATAATGGGCTTATATGTGTATCACCAAACGGGAGAAACATCCCAAAGGTGAGAGAGGGCCGGATTTAACAAAATAAATATTACGATGTGTTGTAGTAGAGGAAAAGCAAAAAAAAGGCACACCGGGCCCGCCAAATTTAACGGGCTGCCGATGTGCCTGAGTATGAACTACCAGCTTTGGCGTCTGGGACGCTCTTCGCGCGGACGCGCCTGGTTAACCTTAAGGTTGCGGCCTTTTACTTCCTGACCGTCAAGTTCCTGAACGGCTTTTTCGCCATCTTCCGAATTTTCCATCTCTACAAAACCAAAGCCCTTGGATCTGCCGGAATCACGGTCCATAATGATGTTTACTTTGTTAACGGTGCCGTATTCTTCGAATACCTGCTGAAGATCTGCATCTGTCATATCATAAGACAGATTTCCTACATAAAGATTCATTGAATCTCCTAACTAAAAATGTGTGTTGTTAAAAAAAACTTACGAAAACCGAACACACAAGTTTTTCGTAAATTTATGGAAAAGGGTTGCTGCTTTCATTCCCCGCGTCAAACCGAAACGGTGTACCCGGGAAGCAGGCCTCATTATGTTTTTTATGCCATCGTCATTGTTGTTACCGAGGTATTAAGAAGAACCTTTCGCCTACCGGCGACAGTGTAAACTTTATAAAAGGAGGGCTGCTTATATTAATAAAGCAAAATACCAGGAATAAAGATACCGGAATCAGTCAACTTGTCGCTTAAATCCGCTTAGTAAAACACCTTGCAATGTAAAAAGGCAAAAACCGGCCCGTAAACGCACCGGAAAAAATTTCGGGTGAATTCAGGGCCTTGTAAATAACTAAGCTTTAACTACCAGCTTTGACGTCTGGGGCGTTCTTCCCGGGGTCTGGCCTGGTTAACCTTCAGGCTACGGCCTTTTACTTCCTGTCCGTCCAGTTCCTGGATTGCTTTTTCGCCATCTTCGGAACTTTCCATCTCAACAAAACCAAAGCCTTTGGAACGGCCAGAGTCGCGGTCGATAATAATATTAACTTTACTTACCGGACCGTATTCTTCGAATACCTGCTGAAGTTCTTCATCTGTCATGTCATAAGACAGATTGCCTACATAAATATTCATCGAATCTCCTAAATAAAAACGTGTGTTGCTAAAAAAAACTATCGAAAACCAAACACACAAGTTAACGGTAGTTTGTAGAAACTTTTATGTTATGCCTGAGACAACAAAAAAATTGCGGGAAAAAGCGGTCATTAATGAGGGAAAAGCGAGTTACTCAATCAGATTAATGAATCATCAAATCACCCGACGTTATTTCTGTCGGCTTGAATGCATAGCAGTTAAATAATATTTCTCAATATAAAGACAATTTAATAAAACAAGATCAAATAAGGTGTCACCCTTATCTTAGCCCTAAGATAGGCATCTATTTCTTAATAATCCATTTATTTTAGGATACAATTACATTTTTTTATGGATTTCCCCATTATAACTATATGATATTATTGTAGTTATCATGTTTAATATGTAAAAGTAAAAAAGTTAAGCCACGCTCTTTTTTACTCCAAAAAACTTATTCTTGTCCCTAAAAAACAAAAAACAGCCATATCTTCATCTTTAAATCGGAAGCTGATGATAGGGTGATATGGCTGCTTTAGTGTCTTTTATACCGGAAAGTCCCGGTATTACAAACCTTCAACGGAGTATACAGCATATCCCCGAGGGGGAGCCCATACTTCAACCCAGCCGTTGGTCTGGGCATACTTGGTGGCCGGTTGAACATTTTGTCCGGAAACGGAAGAGTACCAGGCATAAACCTTTAGATTTTTCCCATATAGATAGCTGTTGTTGGTATGTACCCAGGAACCTTTCCAGGAGGAGGCATTGTCATTGATAACAACGATATAACCGGGCGAGGCGGAAGAATAGCCATAGCTGCCGTATATCAAAAGATCGCCGTCATCCGTTTTAAGTAGTTCTATGTTGGGCGCGGCCCCGGCCAGTTGCCCGCGTACCCATACCAGTTGGTCAATTCCGTTACCCCACTGTCCGCCGAGGTCCTTCAGACCATAGTTGTAATAGTCCTTCCACCAGATGGAGGGGTAGCCCTGATAGGTGAGAATGAAGGCATAGGCCATCATCTTATCGTTGACGATAATATCGGTATCATGGTTACCCGTAAAGGTAACGGCCTTTAACGGATTTTTGGCGGCAAAGGATTTGTTGGGGTCTATCAGATTGGGCAGGTAGCCGCCGCCCGATGTGTTGTTGAAGATATCGCCCATGGTGTAGTACAGGGCGAAATCAAAAGCGGATGCGCCGGTTTGGCTGGTCCACCAGTCAAGGGTGCCGGTATTGGAGTCCCAATATTCTCCAACGCTAAAAGGGTAGCCGGTGGCGGCGATCATATCTTTCACTACCCAGGTTTCCAGCCCCTTAACATAGTCAAAGCGCCAGCCTCCGTTAAAGCCCACGCTGTCCTGGAGCCAGTTCATCCATGTCTGCATATCGCCATATGCCTGGCCGGTCATATAGCAGACGTCGGAGAAGCCGCCAAAGGAACCGGCATCGCTGCCATGTACGCCGTTGGGGTGAAAGGAGTTATAGTTCCAGGTATTTTTGCCGGAGGCGACGCCGCTGAAGTCCGTCCATGTATCCGTGCCGGTATAGGGATTGCTTTCCAGCGCCCCGCCGGAGCGGTGATTAAGGACGATGTCCTCCATAACGCTGATTCCAAGCCCCTTTAGAGTGGCAATGGCGCTTTCCAGTTCCGCGCGGGAGCCGAAGCGCGTCTCCGTGCTTCCATATTGGCTGTAGTCGCCAAGATCGTAATAGTCTGCCGGATCATAGCCCATGGAGTAGCCCCCGCTTTGCGCCTTGGATGCGGGCGGCAGCCAGATGCGGTCTATACCATAACCGCCGGCCATGTCGGAAAGCTCGGCCGCACGATAGGCCAGGGTGTCGTACCAGGTGCCGCCGGAAGGCACATCCCAGTAAAACCCCTGCATCATTACGCCGGATGTATTATTGGTCTTGGAAAAAGAAGCGGGCTTGCCCCGCGAAGCAACGCTCCCGGATACCGGAGCAGAGGGGGCGGAACATTGCAGGAAAAGAAAAAACGGTATAGCGACGACCAGCCATCGCCATTGCCTGGAAAAGATCATTGGAAAACCTCCTGTGAATGGGTTGAGTGATGAAATAAAGCCCTGGAACTATTCAATGGCGCTAAACAAAGAACGGAGATGTTGCACCGGAAATCCGGGCGATCATCATCACTTTCGGCGCTATGTACACTCTGTTTAGAGTGACTAATAAAAAAATTAATGTTTCCTACCGGGTATATCGGCGCTTTGTATTCCGGGCGGCAGTGCTTTGGCTATTGAAAGAGCGCTGGATGTTTCAGATGAAAGCCGGTTTTCTCCTGATAGGCAGCGGCAACGGCCAGAATCAAGGCCTCATCGAAAAGCCTTCCCGTAAAAGTTATGCTTACGGGGGTTCCCTTGTCGGTAAACCCGTTGGGAATAACCACCGCCGGATGCCCTGTCAGGTTGCTAAGCAGCAGATTATTGCCAAATGGGGGCGCCACATACAGGTCGATCTTTTCAAACCAACGATCCATCTCCGAGATTAGCAGGCTGCGCAGGCGATTAGCCTGGATATACTCCACGGCGGGGATAAAACGGGCCGTGCGGAAAACATTGGGCCAGGCATTTCTTACCTGGCGAACCAACAGGTCATCCTTGCCCGAACGGGTAAGGGCGTCAAATGCGGCCGCGGCCTCGGCGTTCAGGATAAAGGCCATGTCGTAGACGGGAAAGTTGGGCAGGTTAAGGGGGATCAGTTCAAAACCCATATCGCGCAGGGTGGAAAGGGTCTGTTTGTGGAAGGCGCTCCAGGTGCTGTCGGCTTCAAATTCTTTTTTCAGATAGCCAATGCGTATCTTTTTGGGTTCAATGGAACGCGGATAATTAAAAGCGGCCCCGATAGTGGAGGGATCGTTGCGGTCGACGCCGCGCAGGGCGTCGAACACAAGGGCGGCATCTTCCACCGAGCGGGTGAGCGGGCCGATTTTATCCATGGACCAGCTGAGAGCCATGGCGCCGGCGCGGCTTACGCGGCCAAAGGTGGGGCGCAGGCCGGTTGTCCCGCAGCGTGTGGAGGGCGACACAATGGAACCCCATGTTTCTGTGCCAATGGCAAAGGGAACAAGTCCCGCGGCGGTAGCCGAGGCTGATCCGGCTGAGGAGCCGCTGGAGCCCTGGGACAGATCCCAGGGGTTGCGGGTCTGACCGCCGTACCACACATCGCCCCAGGCCAGGGCGCCGAGGGTCAGTTTGGCTACCAGCACGGCGCCGGCCTTTTCCAGTTTGCGGATAACGGCGGCATCTTCATCGATTACCTGATCCCGGTAGGGAGCGGCGCCCCAGGTGGTTTTATAGCCCCGGACGGATAAAAGGTCCTTGGCGCCATAGGGGATGCCGTGCAGCAGGCCCCGGTAATGACCGGCGGCAATCTCCCGGTCTGCCCGGCGGGCTTGTTCCAGGGCCCGCTTTTCCGTAAGGGTGATCACGCAGTGCAGGGTATCGCCATAGTGCCTGAGGCGTTGCAGGAAAAAACGGGTAAGCCGCAACGCGCTGATCTCCCGGCGTTGAATAAGACCGGCCAGGTCGCGAACGGAATAAAAAGCCAGTTCCGACGTATCCCGGGGCATTTTTGCCGTACCGGCGGTAAATCGGTTAACTTGCTGATTGCGGGGAATATCAAACCCGGGGGGAACGGGGTTGAATACTAGGGCGGGGGCGACGCCATTTTCCAGGGCATAAGTGCGAAGACGGCGGTAATTATCGCCTAACTCCGTTACTCCGGATAGCAGGGAATCGCGCTCCTGTTGCGTAAAACTTAATGCGGCCAGCTTTTCCGCGGCGGCAACATCACCGGTGTTGATGCGTTCACTCCGGCAGGAAATAAGAATTATGAAAGATAATAACACAAAAAATACGCGCATGGCCTCCCCCTCATTGTTTTATAAAACTTCCGGTTCTGCTTTTTTTCGGGTCGCAGCAGAAAACCGGTAATGGAAAGTGCAATATACTAAATCCGGTCAAACGGGGAAACGCGGGATAAAAAAAGCGGAACCGCCGGGTTCCGCTTACAGATGTTGACGCCGCCGGACAGGACCGGCTTTACCTGATATAAAGAGGGGCGTCCGGTCCGACAGGCAGACCAAAAATAAGCCAGATAATAAGCAGGATGGACCAGACAATGGTAAAAACAATGGTATAGGGCAGCATGGTAGAAATCACCGTGCCGATACCGGCGTTTTTCTCATAGCGGGCCATAAAGGCCACGATCAGGGCAAAATAACTCATCATCGGTGAGATGATATTGGTAACGCTGTCACCGATACGGTAGGTGGCCTGCACCAATTCCGGGCTGTAGCCCAGCAGCATGAACATGGGGATAAAAACCGGCGCCATAATGGCCCACTTGGCCGAGGCGCTGCCCATAAACATATTGATGACGCCCGAAAGCAGGATGAAGGCCAGCATCAGCGTAATATCGCCCAAACCGCTGGCCTTTAGCATGGCCGCTCCTTCAATGGCCACAATCAGCCCCAGGTTGGTCCACTTAAAATAAGCTACAAACTGGGCGGCAAAAAAGACCAATACGATATAGATACCCAGGGTTTCCATGGATTTACCCATGCCCTTCATAACATCATTATCGCTTTTATAGGTTTTGGCGCCAATACCATAGGCAATACCGGCCAGGGCAGCGGAGATGAAGATAAAGGCTACGATGCCCTTCATAAAGGGAGAATGGAGAACCGAGCCCGTTTGCGCATCTCTAAGGTAGCCGCCCTCGGGAATGACGCCCCAAAGCAGGAAGGTCACAAAAGCCAGGGAGGCGATAGTGGCATAAAGCAGACCGCGTTTTTCGTCGGCCGTGAGCTTGCGTATCTCCTCGGGTTTCTCATCTCCCTTGTATTCTCCCAGACGGGGAACGACAATCTTTTCGGTAACCCAGGTTCCGGCAATGGCGATAAAAAAGGTGGAGACGGCCATAAAATAGTAGTTGGCCGCGGCGTTGACCATATAGGCCGGGTCGATAATACGCGCCGCTTCCTCGGACAGCCCGGCCAGCAGGGGGTCTATGGTGCCCAGAAAGAGGTTGGCGCTGTAACCGCCGGAAACACCGGCAAAGGCGGCGGCCATGCCGGCGATGGGGTGACGCCCCAGAGCCAGAAAGATGATAGCCCCCAGGGGAACCAACAGCACATAGCCCACCTCGCTGGCGGTATTGGAGATGATGCCCGAAAGGACAATGACAAAGGTTAACAAGCGTTTGGGCGCGGAGATAACCAGCAGACGCAGGGCCGTGCCGATCAGACCGCTGCTTTCGGCGATGCCGATACCCAGCATGGCCACCAGAACCGTGCCGAGCGGGGCAAAGCCGGTAAAGTTGACAACCATCTTCTCCAGAATAAGATGCAGACCGTGTACGGACATCAGATTTACGGGACGGATGGTCTCCCCGGTTCCGGGGTGGATGACTTCAAGATCGAAAAGACTGGCGATGCCGGAAAGCACGATGACGCCCATGGCAAAAAGAAAAAAGAGGGTGGCCGGATGGGGCAGGGCGTTTCCTACCCGTTCAACCGTCGACAAAAAACGATCGATGTAGCTCTTCTTTGCTGTAGTCATGTAACATACTCCAAAAATTAATGTTAGATCAGGGTTGGCAAGATAAAATAGGCAGAGGCATGGAAATATTCAACGCTTTTTTAATATTTCACGGATTGGAGAAGAGAGTGACATTCTGGAGCCGGAAAAAGAGGTTTATGGCAAAAAAAAGACGCCACCCGCTGGGGTGACGCCTTTATGATTTCCTGGGGATATGTTTATTTTACCAAAATCATGCGTTTGCTGATGGAAACATCACCTGCCTGCAGCTGATATATGTAGGCGCCGGAGCTGACGTTTTGACCGTTCATGTCCCGTCCGTCCCATTGTACCAGCTTATAACCGGCCTGTTGCATGCCTTGCGCCAGGGTGCGTATCAGTCTGCCGGAAAGATCGTATATCTTCAGAGATACATTCGCGTTACGTTCCAGACGGTAGGCGATGGTGGTGGAGGGATTGAACGGGTTGGGATAGTTTTGATCCAGTTCAAAAGCCCCGGGCCTGGCCGCACCTTCACCCGCAATGGCCGTTGTGGAGATACTCTTCAGCCGCTCAACCGATGACGCTTCGGTGAAGTTGGCTTCTGTTTCATAGGGCTGGCTTTCCATGGAAAACACGCGGAAATTATTTTTGCTTACCCAGTCATAAGCTATGCTGGTGGTCGTATCGGCCCGGAAAAAAACATCGCCAATATAATAGGAAGTAATGGTGGTGTTGTTATCACGGATACGCAGGCATTCAAAGGTTCCCGAAGCCAGGGTGATGCTGCCCCAGGCGTCCACAACCGAGTAGCTGGAGTCGCTTTGATAGGTTATAAAACCGTCAATATCGGTCGTGTCTTTACTTACGCTTTTCCAGGAAAGGCCATAGGTCAGGGGTAGCGGGGCCAGGCTCTCCCGCGAGCGGTCTGCATAGACCGCGGTGTCGGTTTCAAAAATCATTCCCTGAAGGCCAATGGAGGATGCGGTTACGCTATAATATATGTAAGCGGTGTCTAAGCCACCCTGTTCGTTGGGAAACCACTCGAAAAAAGAAAAATTACTGCCGGGGAAAGAGTCGGCATAGGCCGTGTTTTGGGGATCAATAAACGCTATCCAGTTTTCCTCGCCGTTTATCACGGTGGAACTAAAATCCCAGATTTTATTCTCTCCGGCCTCTCCGGGGGAAATGGTTATGGAACCGGTTGTATCGGATTCAAAAAGATGCGTTTGTCCGATTGTTCCCAGAACATCACTGTTTGTGATTGTGATTTGAGCCGGTAACCATGAAACGGATAAAAGAAGTAGTGTAACAAAAAAGCGCATAATACCTGTCTCCCTGTTAATGAATGAAATAGCGATGATCGTATAACGGCTACATGGTAGCGGAAATAATGAAGCGGGTAAATGTCCTGCGTCACGTTATCTTTGTCGGCTGCGACAGAATATTACTTAAACGGGGCCGCAGTTATTTGAATGCGTCCGTTGTGTCTGGATGATGTATGCATACGGTGGATACCGCCTGGTGCCGTACTTAAAACGACGGGCCGCTATGACTTTATGCCGTTAATAATAATGTCGTAGATATGTTTTTTCCGTTCCTGTAAAAAACGCTCGCGGTCATAGGCCCCCGTCGTCTCCATAACGCCTTTTACCATTGGTTCCGCCAAAAAAAAGTAGACCCCGGCGCCGATTACGGTCATCAGTAGTTGCAGGGGGTCCACGCGGCGAATCTCCCCTTTTTCCATAGCCTCGCCTGCCCGGCGCATAAAAAGTCCCGGCAGCATGAACTGTTCGGCCTTGACCAGGCGGGGTATCAGGGCGCGGATCACCTCACCGCCCTCGCTAAGCTCGCGCATGATAAAAGCGGGGATTTTGGGGTTACTCTTTATAAGGTCGATATAGCCGTCTATGAACAGACGCAGGCTGACGGAGAAGGGCATCTCCTGTTCAAACAGATGGTGCAGACTGCCGAATACCTTTAAAAAGACGGTTTGAAAAACGTGGCTGTATAGTTGTTCCTTGTTACGAAAATAGTAATGCAACATGGCTTTGTTGATCTCGGCCCGGTCGGCAATCTCCTGCATGCGCGCCCCATGGCGCCCCTTATCGATGAACTCGGTCATGGCGGCTCTGAAAATTTTCTCTTCCGTTGATCTGTTATCCTTACCCATGGGTTATCCTTATAATGCCTTTTGCGGAGTTTCTCCCGAAATTTCCTAATAATAAGCGAGAGAGTCAAAGATTAGTTGCCGGGGAAGGGCGCTTTATGTCCATAATCGGAATACTCTTGCTTAGGCTGTAATATTATAAGCTCTCTTTTTTTACCTATTTCTACTCTTTAATACACTTTTTTATTAGCTTGCCGATGCTGACGGATAAATGCAAATACGGGAAGTATAATGGTAAAAGCACGCGCGCATTCAAATATTGCCCTGGTCAAATATTGGGGAAAAAAAGATATCGCCCTTAACCTGCCGGCGGTCGGTTCCATTTCAATAACCCTGGAGGCTCTCCATACGGAAACATCGGTGGTTTTCGACGAGTCCCTTACCGCGGATGAACTGGTATTAAACGGCCGGCCCGCGGGAGAAAAGGAGCGAATGCGGGTTTCGCGATTTTTGGATATCATTCGCGGGCGGCATGGTCTGCAAAGCGCGGCCCGGGTGAACAGCATCAACAATTTTCCCACGGCGGCGGGGCTGGCTTCCTCGGCATCCGCCTTTGCCGCCCTGGCCCTGGCCGCCAGCCGCGCGGCGGGATTGGAGCTGAGTGGACAGGAACTCTCCATTCTGGCCCGTATGGGCTCGGGGTCGGCCGCCCGTTCCCTGTTCGGCGGCTTTACGGAGATGCACAGGGGTAAGCGCCCGGATGGCGGAGATGCTTTTGCCGAACCGCTTTATCCCGCGGATCATTGGCCGCTGAAGGTGGTCATAGCGGTCACCTCCGAAGCACAAAAGAAAACCGGTTCCACGGACGGCATGGAACTGTCACGAAAGACCTCGCCCTATTACACGGCCTGGGTGGAAAGCTCGGAGGATGATCTTAGCGCCATGCGCGACGCACTGGCCCAAAAGGATTTTCAAAAGCTGGCGGAAATATCGGAATTCAGTTGCCTGAAAATGCACGCCCTGGCCATGGCCAGCAATCCGGGATTGATCTACTGGAACGCCCAAACCCTGGAGCTGCTGCACTGGGTACGCTCCTTGCGGGAAGGGGGCACGCCTGCTTTTTTTACCATAGACGCCGGCCCCCAGGTTAAAATCGTTTGCCTGCCTGAGGCCGCGGCGGCCATTGTCAATCAACTGCAGGGACATCCCGCCGTGGAACGTACCATTGTGACCGCCCTGGGACCGGACGCGTATGTCATCGAATAAGGATACCGTCATCGAAAGCTCGGCACCGGGTAAGCTGATTCTGGTGGGCGAATATGCCGTGCTGGAGGGCGCCCCCGCGCTGGTGGCCGCCGTGGACCGCCACAGCAGAGTAAGGATTACCCCTTCCGGGGATAAATGGTTCTCTCTGGACGCGCCAACCATTGGCATAAACGGTGTCGCTTTTCACCTTTCTCCCGCGGGCGATGTTTTGTACCGGGATAATCTGCCTGCCGAAACCCTGAAGCGCTTGCACTTTTTTAAAACAACCTTTGAATATGCCGCGCGTTACCTGGGACAAAACGGCTGCCCCCCGGTACCGGCGCGCCTAGTAATAGATACCGGCGCCTTTTTTGATCCACGGATTAAGGCCAAGCTGGGATTCGGTTCCAGCGCAGCACTTACCGTTTCCGTGATAAAGGCACTGTTTTTATATTGCGGATTACCACTAATAGACGCGAATGACCCCGGCCGCCTGTTCCGCCTGGCCCTGGCCGCCCATCGCCGGGCGCAAAACGGCGTGGGCAGCGGCATTGATGTTGCGGCAAGCAGCTTTGGCGGTGTGTTGCGTTACCGGCTGGCATTTGATACGCAGGCCCGTCAGATAGCGCCGGAACCGCTTCCACCCTGGCAGGGTTTGCCTTTGTTATGCATCTTCAGTGGCGGATCGGAGTCCACCCGGCGCATGGTGGGCGGCGTTTCCCGCCTTCGGGAAAGCGCTCCATCCCGATATGATGCGCTGATGAAAGGACTGGCCACTCTCAGCGCCAGTGGCATAGAGGCTTACCGGAAGCGCGATATCCGGGCCTTTATGGAGGTGGTGGAGGCCTATCATAAACAGATGGACCGGCTTGGACGGGAGAGTGGCATGCCTATAATCAGTCCCGTACATCGTGACCTGTCCAGGCTGGTTGGCGAGGCCGGCGGAGTCTATAAGCCCAGCGGCGCCGGCAGCGGGGATATCGGTATTGCCTTTACACGTAACATGGAACAGCGCCTGGCCGTGAAGGCGGCCGTGGAAAGGGCGGGCCTTAGTTGCGTGGATATTACCCTTGCCCCGGAAGAGAAAGGTTAGATGGCGCTTTCCCGGAGCGGGCCCCGCCGAATGTGGATTTTATGGAAAGTGGCCTTTACCGGCATTCGCAATTTATTAAAATATAGCTTAATTTTAACCATCAGCAACATGGTATTTTTATGAAAAAGACATCGCAAATTTCCGGTTTTTACAAGAAGAGTATTCCCCAGCGCCTGCAGATTCTGGTGGAAAAGGGTATTTTAACTCCCGAAGACGCTTTGCTGTTAAAAAAGGGCAAGCTGCTGCTGGATGCAGACGGTTCCGACAAAATGATCGAAAACGTGGTGGGCGTATTCGGGCTGCCCATGGGCCTGGGGCTAAACTTTGTGGTAAACGGACGCGAACATGTGATCCCCATGGTGGTGGAAGAGCCCTCCATTGTGGCCGCGGTTAGCGCCATGGCCAAGCTGGTACGTTCGGCGGGCGGTTTTCGCAGCGAAACCACCGAGCCCATTTTAATTGGTCAGATTCAGGTTACCCGTGTAAAGGACAGCGTGTCCGCCAAAAAAGCCATTTTACAAAACAAGGAAGATATTATCAGTCTGGCTAACAGCCTGCATCCCAACATGGTGGCCCGGGGCGGCGGCGCGCGCGATGTGGAAGTGCACATCCTCAATGCCGGAGAAGCGGGGCGGGAGATGGTTATCGTTCACCTGCTGGTGGATGTGCAACAGGCCATGGGGGCCAATCTGGTGAACAGCATGTGCGAGGGGATAGCTTCCCTGGTTGAAAAACTAAGCGGTGGACGGGTCTTTTTGCGTATTCTGTCCAACCTGGCCGATCGCTCGCTGGTACGCACCCGCTGCACCATCCCCGTGGAACTGTTGGAAGACAGGGATTACAGCGGCGAACAGGTGCGGGACGGCATCATCCTGGCCAATGAATTTGCGCTGGCCGATCCTTACCGCGCGGCTACCCATAACAAAGGCATCATGAACGGCATCGATCCTCTGGTGATTGCCACCGGAAATGACTGGCGGGCTATGGAAGCGGGCGCCCACGCTTATGCCGCGCGCGGCGGTCGCTACAGTGCCCTGACACGCTGGACAAAAAATGAAAAGGGCGATCTTGAAGGTTTTATTGAGCTGCCCGTGCGTGTGGGCACCGTGGGCGGATCGTTGCGCGGCAACCCCATGGTGGGGCTGGCCTATCGCCTGTTGGGCACCGAGGACGCCCGGGAACTGAGTGAAATTATCGGCGCCGTGGGACTGGCCCAAAATCTTGGCGCCATCCGCGCCCTGGCCACAGAAGGCATACAGCACGGACATATGAGCCTGCATGCCCGCAGCGTGGCCATGACCGCCGGAGCCGCGCCGGAAATTTTTGAAACCGTGGTGGAAGAGCTGATCGACAGCGGTGAGATAAAAGTGTGGAAGGCGCGGGAAATAATAGAGAAAGTACAGGGACGGGAAGATGAAGCCCGTAGCGACTCCCTGCTTACCGCACCCTCCTCCGATCTGCCCACGGGATACGGTAAGGTGATTCTGTTGGGAGAGCACGCCGTTGTTTACGGTTCGAGGGCCATCGCCGCGCCCATCCCCCTGGCCATGCAGGCCCGGGTAAGTCCCGGCAAGCGCGAGGGGGTGCATCTGATCATACCCCGTTGGGGCGTGGAGGAGCAACTGGCCAAGGGGGCCAAATACAAATATTCCATTTTTCAATCCCTGGAACTGATACTCAACGAGCTCGACCTGCGTCAACAGAATATGCAAATCGAGGTCTTTCCGCATATTCCGCGGGCCATGGGGCTGGGGGGCTCGGCCGCGCTGGCCGTGGCCATCATCCGCGCTCTTTCCGATACTTTCAGGCTCAATCTGTCGGATGAGCGGGTAGCCGAACTTTCCTATCAGTCGGAAACCATCGTCCACGGCCGGGCTTCGGGGATCGACAATACTCTGGCCACCTATGGCCGTTTTATAAAATTCCGGAAGGGCAGCCCGCCGGAAATAGAGCCGCTAAGCCTGCCCGAACCGTTGCGCGTGGTTATCGGCCTGACCTGGACGGAGAGCCTGACGGCGACTATGGTCAATAAGGTGCGTAAGGCCTGGGAAGGATGCAAGCCGCTGTATGAGCGTATTTTTGACGAGATCGACGATCTGGCGCTGATGGCCGAGGAAGCCATTTCCGAAGCGGACTGGGTACGTTTGGGTGAATTGATGAATATTAATCAGGGGCTGTTGAACGCCCTGCAGGTTTCGGGTCGTGAACTCGAGGAAGTTATAGATATCGCCCGCAGCAACGGCGCGTTGGGGGCCAAGCTGACCGGCGGCGGAGGCGGCGGGGCCATGATAGCCATTTGTCCTGAAAACGCGGAACTGGTGGCGGCGGCCATTCAGGCCTCGGGCTACCAGGCCATGATCGCCGATTTAAAGTAAACGTAACAACAGCAGAGGAAATAACGGGTGCTGGATTATTTAAAGGATGACCTGGAAACGGTTAAAAAAGAGCTGCAACGGATTCATTTTTTTCTGACCGAACCGGAGACGGAAGAGATTCGTCTGCAGACGCTGGAATATTTCGATACGGTTTTTAAGGATACGCTGGTTTTGCTGAGCCGCTTTCTGAAAGAGGAATATTCGGTACGGGAAAAAGAGGCCTCGGGCATAATAAGCCGCGGTTTTGAACTGAAACTGTACAATGCGCCAACCTACAGCCGCCTGAAGGAGCTTGCCGCGGATATGGAGCGGAAGAAGAAGGATGTTGACGCCGTGTTTGCCCGCATCCGCGATGACTATGTTTTTTTACTGCGCCTGTTGCTGGATATGCTGAGCCGTTTTGGTGATGAGGCTGATGAAGAGGAGGGGGCGTGACCCTCTGGCGGCAACGGATACATGGCAAGAAGAAAAATAAGCGATTATAAGTATGAGCAACGGAGAAGGCATGTCCAATACCAGAATAGTTTCGTTTGATGATGAACCGCTTATCCTTGTGGACAGCGCGGACAATGTATTAGGCTATGAAACCAAGGAAAAAGCCCACGACGGAGAAGGTATGCTGCATCGCGCCTTTTCCATATTCATCTTTAACAGTGCCGGCGAAGTACTGATGCAGCAGCGCCATGGCGATAAACGTCTGTGGCCCCTGATATGGTCCAACAGTTGTTGCAGCCATCCCCGAAAAGGGGAGACCGGCGATGAAGCGGCCGCGCGGCGCCTGTATGAAGAGTTGGGACTGAGAACGGCGCTGACCTATCTGTATAAGTTTGAGTATAAGGCCCGCTATGAAAATCTGGGCACCGAACATGAATTGTGTTCGGTCTATATCGGCGCCAGCGATGATCCGCCCAATGTGAACGCCACCGAGGTGGCTGACTGGTATTTTATATCGCCGGAAAAGCTGAACGCCCGTGTTGCCGCCCATCCCGAAAAATTTTCACCCTGGTTTAAGATGGAGTGGCGGGAGTTGTGGGACACATACCGGCCGGAAATAGAGAAGGTGATTGCCGGACTGAAAAAAAATTAGCCATCGGGAACAGATAAAACAAAGCAATATCAAAGCTTTTGGGTATTTGAAATGAAAGGGAGTATCGCCTTCTTACACAGGAAAACCAGACGTGTACACCCGTGAAATAAGTTTCCGATGGTTAGGACGGCCTATTTTAATTGGCGCTGCCATCTTTCTTCATACGCTCTATAATCTCCCTGCTTTTGTCCATATTCCCCACCTGCCGGTAGAGCCCGGCCAGGTTATAAAGCGTACTTTTATCGGCAGGGCGGAATTTCAGCGCCGCTTCAAACTGTTCAATGGCCTTGTTAAACTCAAGACGGTGTGTGTAAATCAGTCCCATCATGGCCCGGGCTCGGAAGCCGTCCTGAATATGCGCGCTTTTTTTTAGCCAACGGAGGGCTTCCTTTTGTCCGCCGGTTTGCAACAGCGCGGCGGCCAGCTTTACCATCAGCCGGGCGTCCAGAGCCACATCATATAAAAGGGCCCGGTATTCTTCGGCGGCGGCCTGCCAGCTTTCACGGGAGCTGTACATTTTACTAAGGTTGTAGTGGGCGTCGTGCCAGCTCATCTTGCCGTTCCAGTACTCCCAGGCCAGTTGATCTAAAACACTGAGCGGTTTATAGGCCGCCAGGAAAGAATCCAGTCGGGAGGTTTTGCGGAATGGCCACCCAGCTTTTAGGATAGTGATGCGCAGTCGGCCGATGGCGTCATCCAGGGCGGTTATGCCCAGCATTTCCCGGGGAATGGAAAAGAGGGTGTCCGCGGGATGAATGAGTCCGCTTGTGATTAACGCTCTGTAAAAGGCCCCGCTTATTTTTCGCGTGGCTTCCAGATTGGGATGCAGATGATCCAGCATGGCCCTGTTGCCAATATATCCGTTTGTATCCAAAAGAGACACGGCCTTTTCTCCGGAAACAGCGTAGTAGTTCAGGGCGGCGGCCCGGTCATGGATGATCCGGTTGAGGCTATCGGCCGCGCGAAAACGCAGCAGGTCATAGTCGCGTGCCAGTGAAAACGCCTTGCGCGCCCGGAGGTGTTGGCCCTGCCCGCGCAGGGTCCGGCCCTTTGCATACCATTCCGCGGCCGGATAGGGCGATTGCCCGTCGCTGATAAATGGCGGCTGATCGCTGAGATTGGCGGCCAGATCACTGACAAAAAGCGGCACGGAAGCCGAGCGGCATTCCGAGGCGATCGCTTTCAGATTCTTGTAAAAAACATCCAGACCAGCCCTGTAAAGGGAGGAGGCATAGGGGATTTTTTGCCGCCCGACCATACGCTGCATCAACGTAGCCCCCTTCTCGCCTGTTGACTTTTTTTCCCCGCCCTTAATCAACCGTACCGCCAGTTGAAAAAGACGCCATTCGCTCAGGCTGAGGTAAATATCTGTTAAAACGGGGGAAAGACGGATAGAGCTGGCCACACCCAGGGAGCCGTAATATTCATTGTGACCGGCATAAACCAGAATAGCGTCGGGCTGCCAGCGCAGGCTCTTTTTTATCAACCAGCGGACGGCCCGGCTGTTAACGGCGGGCATGCCGAAATTGACCACTTCAATCTGGCGGGCGGGCAGGGCCTGCTCCAGTTGTCTGTGCAGCATACGGGCAAAGGTACCATTGTAATAGTAGGGCCAGCCGGCGGCGGAAGAGCCGCCGAAAACAAAAATGCGCAGGGTGGAATCGCTCTTTTCCCCGCAGATCACATCGTTGGCCATATGCGGCTTGATTTTTTGTCCCGGAAAAAATATACGTCCCAGTTCGCCGTTCACCCGCAGATAGTCCGCATGAAGGGTGTCCTCCACAAACAGGTCCGTCTCCACGCCCACATCGCTCCAGGCCAGTACAGCCTCCAGCGCCAGCAGAATTACATAAAAAAGAAGAAGGGTGATCAGGGTAAAGGAAATTTTTTTTAGCATGTTTTTTAAAAAACCGTTAAATATTATAAGGATTGAGTGATCAGGCCATGCAGTTTAACGGAAAACGGGGAAAAATTCAATTTTGAATGCGACAATCCGGGTGGGCGTCGGAGCGGTTATTTTTCAGGAAGACAGAGTGCTGCTGGTGCTCAGAAAAAACGAGCCCGCCGGGGGCTGGTGGGCCATTCCCGGCGGCAAGGTGAGGAGCGGCGAAAGGCTGGAAGAGGCGCTCCGGCGGGAGATACGCGAGGAGACGGGACTGGAAATAAGCCCCCGGGAAGTGGTTTATGCTTTTGATCTTATCGAAAAAGAGGCCGGAGGCGGGGTGCGCAGGCATTATGTGATTATCGATTATGACGCCGTCGTTAGCGGCGGGCGTCTGCGCGCGGGAGATGACGCCTTGAAAGCGCGCTGGTTTACGGCGCGGGAGTTGGATCGCTGGCCCGTTCACCAAAGAACGCGACAATTACTGCGTGAAAAATATGGTTTTGGTTAAAACAGGCGATTTGCTTACTTTTCCCCCTTGTATTACATCCGGCCATGAGCATCCGGTTGCTTCGGTATGAGTTGTTTGTACAATCATAAAAATCAATTAGGGATACGCTATGGAAACGCTTGCCGTTCTGGGTATAGATATCGGTGGAACGAATACGGCCTTTGGGTTGGTGGATCGCGACGGTCGTCTGTTGTTTGAGGCCACCGTGCCCACGGAGTCCGATAATGGCCCCGACGCCCTGATGAGGGAGATACACCGCCTGGTGGAACAGTTCCTGCGGCAAAACACCGCCGTTACCATTGCCGGTATCGGCATCGGCGCGCCCAATGCCAATTTTTATACCGGTCATATTGAAAATCCTCCCAATCTAAGTTGGGGAACAACCGACATGGCCGGTCTGGTGGGTGATATCTTTCATCTGCCGGTGTATCTAACCAACGACGCCAACGCCAGTGCCATCGGTGAGATGCTGTTCGGTTCGGCGCGGGGCATGGAACATTTTATTGTGATTACCCTGGGCACGGGTCTGGGCAGTGGCGTTGTGGTTGATGGTAAACTGGTGTATGGCAGTAACGGGCTGGCTGGGGAACTGGGGCATAATTGTATCGATTTTCACGGGCGGCATTGCGCTTGTGGCAATCGCGGCTGCCTGGAAACCTATGTGTCCGCCAGCGGCATTGTCCGTTCGGCGGTGGAGCTGCTGGGTAAGCGCATCGATCCTTCGCCCCTGCGCGGGATGGCGGCAGGGGATATCACGGCGGAAATGCTGTTTAACCTGGCCGTGGAGAACGACCCCATCGCTCTGGAGGCCTTTGACTACACTGCCCATCTGCTGGGGGTCTCCTGCGCCAACGTGGCCATGCTGACCGCTCCCCAGGCCTACATCATCACCGGTGGTCTGGCGCGCGCGGAAAAACTTTTTTTCGATAAAACAAAAAAATATATGGAGCGGCATCTGCTGGCCAACTTCCGGGAAAAAATAAAAATATTGCCTTCCGGCTTAAAGGAGAATCCTGCAATTTTGGGCAGCGCGGCCCTGGCCTGGAATGAACTGAGGGAAAACGGAAACGCTAAAGGACGAAAATAATGGAAAAGAGCAGTCTGAAAGTAGGCTATCAGGGAGAAAAGGGCGCCTATTCGGAAATGGCCCTCAACGAATTGTTTAAGGAAATCGCGGCCGAGGCCATACCTTTCCGCACCTCCTATGAGGTGGTGGACGCCATGAAAAAAGGGCGTGTTGACGTGGGGCTTTTGCCCATTGATAACAGTATTGTGGGCAACATAACCCACACGTATGATCTGATGGTGGAAAACCGTCTGACTATCACCAGGGAAATTATCATTCCCATCCATCACAACCTGTTGGTCTATCCCGGCGTGCAGGCCGAGCAGATACGCAAAATTTATTCCCACCCCGCGGCCATTGCCCAGTGCGAGGTTTTTTTACGCGGGCTGCCCCTGGCGGAAATCATCCCCACCTATGACACGGCGGGCAGCGCCAAAATGATCGCCGAAAAGGAACTGCGGGACACAGCCGCCATTGCCGGAGACCGGGCCGCCGAGCTGTACGGCCTGGAAAAACTAAAGGAACAGATTGAGGACTATCCCCACAACCAGACCCGTTTCGTTCTGATCTCTTCCGAGAATATCAGCTACAAACAGGATGATCTGGCCCCGTGGAAAACCACCATCGTTTTTAACACGCTGGATCAACCCGGCATGTTGTATAAATGCCTGGGGGTTTTTGAAAAATACAATCTTAATATGACCATGCTTACTTCCCGGCCGCATAAAACCGAACCGTGGAAGTTTAATTTTTTTGCCGAGATCGACGGCCATTCCGAAAGCGAGCCCCTGAAAAAGGCTTTTGAAGAGATTCGCGGGATGACCGGATTTATCCACCTTTTGGGTTCCTATCACCGTTATGAAGCGCGGGAGCTGTTTAACCTCAGCCGGGAGAAGGAAACCAAAAAAATTAACATAAACGCCCCGTTGTACAGTCTGGAACGACATCCCCGGGCCACGGTGATAGAGGTGGGCGATGTGCGCATAGGCGGCGGAACCTTTACCGTCATCGCCGGGCCGTGCAGCGTGGAAGGGCGGCATCAGATGATCGAGTCGGCCAAGATCAGCAAGGAGAACCAGGCCCATATTCTACGCGGGGGAGCCTTTAAGCCGCGTACCAGCCCCTACAGTTTTCAGGGCCTGGGCGAAGAGGGGCTACGCCTGCTTAAGGAAGCGGGAGAGCAGTTTAAAATGCCGGTTATAACCGAGGTGATCGCCCCGGAAGATGTGGAACTGGTGGCCTCCTACTCCGATATTCTGCAAATAGGGGCGCGCAATATGCAAAACTTTGTCCTTTTGCAGGAAGTGGGGCGTTGCAAGAAACCGGTTTTTCTGAAACGGGGCATGATGGCCACCGTAAAGGAACTGCTGCTTTCGGCGGAATATATTCTGGCCAAGGGGAATGAGCAGGTCATTTTATGTGAAAGGGGTATCCGCA
>JALXBH010000027.1 GCA_026991535.1 Calditrichia bacterium
CTCCCGGTACATTCAGAATGTCCAGCGCCTCTCGTAATGCCTGGTGGATATTGGTGCCTCCCGCCGAACGGATATTGTCGATAAAATAGAAAGCGTCATCCTTTTGGCGCGCTCCCGCCTCCGTCAGGCGGCCGCCAAAACGGCTGGTCGAGCCGGAAAAGCGGATAATATCAAAACGATCCCCGGAATTCAGTTGGGAAACACAAAAGCGCAGGGCCCCGCGGGCCTGTTTTATCTTTCGTCCGCCCATGCTGCCCGAAGCGTCCACCACAAACACCACATCCTTGGGCAGGGCGTTTTTTTCTCTGACGGGAAAGCGGGGCTTTATAAAAAGCATGAAATAGCCATCGCGATCGCTTCGCGGGCGGAAGCTGAGCAGACGCCCGTCGATATCGCCACCGCTTTCGGAATAGTAGATTATAAAATTTTGATCGCCACGTACCTGTTTCTTTCCGAAACGGATTTCCACCCGGTGTTCATCTATCTTTTTTAGGGAAATGTCATGCGTCGGCGAATAAACCGTTCCCAGGCGGCCCCGGGTTTGCAGGTTTATAACCACGGAATAAGACTCTATACGCCCCTGCGCGCTTTGACGGATGGGCAGTTGCAACTTATACAGCCCCTGCGTTTCCCTTAGGGTTTGATCGTAGCTCAGCTCGATCTTACGCCTGTCCCGGCCGTTAAAGGGGAAAATCCGCGCCCGTAACAATCCCTGCCCGCTAAACTCCAGCAAGGCCGGGTCCTTCATCCGCCGCACAATATCCTCATAAATTTTCCGCGCCTTGCCCGCGCCCAAAAGCTCGCCGGCCGTCTTTTTACCATTGATATATAAATAGAATTTTCCGGGGCGGGTGTCCCTGTCAAAGCTGTAAAGATAAGTTCCTTCCACATTATGCCGGTTGGGGTTATAAAAGGTTTGTTCCAGCCGCACCCGCGCCACATGATCGCGAATACGGATATCGGCGCTCAACTCCTCCAGCACCACGGGTTTCAGCGGCTCCGGGAGTTCCGGTAAACGGGGTTCTTCCGGCGGTGGCAAAATAATCCGGCCCTGAGCAAAAAGAGCGGCGGTGAGCAGCAGGTTTACAAGGATAAAGGAAATTTTCATGACGCCTCCTGAATTTGGTTGATAAAATGGCCCTATTCGCTTAAAATGCGTTTACTATTTCCCCATTAATGACATAAAGATGAAAAAGGTAAATGCTACAGCGCTTTCTGCTATCGGATAAGGAGATCATCCGCCGTATTAAGGCAAACGACCGCACGGTTCTGGGCGAACTTTATCTGAACAACGAAAAGACGATTACCCGCTTTGTTCAAAGCCACGGCGGCAACGCCATGGACGCGGAGGATATCCTGCAGGAAGCCATTATTATTTTTTGGCGCAATGTGACCTCCGGCAGCTATGAGCCGCGGGCCAAAACCGGCACCTACCTTTTTTCCGTGGCCAAAAATCTGTGGTTTAACGAAAGCCGCCGTAAAAAAAGACAGGCGGAGCCGGAAGCGGATATGACACTGATGGCGGACAACAAGGAAGACGCCCTGACCGGAGTGATTCGCAGGGAGAAGGAGAGCGGGTTACGCAAGGCTCTGGAAAATTTAAAAAAGCCTTGCAGGGACATTTTATATTTTTTTTATTTTGAGAAAAGATCGATGAACGAAATCGCCCAATTGCTGGGTTTTGCCAACAGCAACACGGTAAAGGCAAAAAAATATCAATGTTTACAGGAACTCAAAGCCGGAATAAGCCATGCCCATAAATAAAGACAATGCCGCGGAATGGCATGAACGTTTTTTACTGGGCCGGCTGGACGGGCAGGCCCTGAAGGAATATGAACGCTATCTGAAAGAGAATCCATCGGCCCGCGAGGAACAGCGGCAATGGGCAGAAATCATCGCAACGGTGGAAGAGAGCGCCGCCAGCGCGATGAAAGAGGAGATACGGCAACAGGTTGAGCGCATCAAACACCACAATTCGCCCTATATCACCTGGTACCGGGCGGCGGCGATCCTCTTTTTTATTGTGCTGTTGCCTGCTCTCTTTTATTACAATGATTTCAGCCCGCGGCCCGCATACGCCCCCGCGCCGCAGATGGCCATCGAAGAGGCCGAGCCGGAGAACGGCCCGGCAGAGCAGCCCCCTTTCCCGACCGATGACAAAAATGTCAGAAAAGAGCCGGACGCGGAAGCCGCAAGGCTACAGCAGCCTGTACGGCGAAAGCGGCCGCCCACTCCTCCATTGACCCGGAAAAACACCGGAGAGATAAGATCAGGGGAAAATGCCCCCCGCTTGTCTCCTCCTCCGACCGCGGGGAAAAGCGCGGTCTACGGCTCCGGGACAAAACCTATTACCGAATCCATAAGGGAACAGGTAGCAAGCAGCCTAGGGCAAGCCAGCCAACCCTCCCCGTCTGCCCCAAAACAAAAGCCCGGGCGCGTGGCGGAAGATGTCCGCTCCTTCACTACCTTGCCTGAAAACAGCCGGGGCAGCGGTCAGGGCGGGGCTCTCTCCATCCTCAATGTGGAGTCTGCTCCGCCAAACGGGACGGGCCTTAATGA
>JALXBH010000028.1 GCA_026991535.1 Calditrichia bacterium
GAATAATATGCCTCTTTTATATAGTTTGTGATTATGGTTCATTGAAAGACCCGGGACGGTAACCCATAAAAATTTACCTAAACCCCGATAATACGCTCGCTTCCAGGCTCGCACATCGGGACGAAATCCCGGGAACCCGGCATATCACTTTGGCGCCAGGTGATATTGGAGCGCGGCCAAGCTAAGGGCAGGCGGGCGGAGATCCCGAGACCTCGGGACAGATGCCGGGCAGAAGTTATAACATTGCCATGACCGGCAACCAATACAAGTTTAGCGGAACCCCGATAAACGCTCACATCCTGTTCACATATCGGGGTGAAATCGTCCATGATTTCATGGAACTGGATGAAGAAGGGGGATTGGACTGATACTATTTTGACGCCAGGTACTATTGGAGCGCAGCTATGCCAAAGGCAGGCAAGCGGAAATCCCGACCACTCGGGATGACCCGGCGATTGGGCGGTGGGGGAGCTTGGACCCGCTGGCAAAGTTTCAGCCAGATATGACCCCTTATCATTATACACATAATAATCCATTAAACCGAATTGATCCTACTGGAATGCTTGATAAGAAAGAAGAAGATGAAAAAGAAGCAAGAAAGCAGCAACAAGGAACCAGTGTTCTGTCGAGCATGGCTAATTCATTGTCTGAAACGGTTGAAAATCTTCCCTCATTTATTTACAATGGCACAGCTCAGGCATTAGCCGATGGGAAGAAAACAGCAATAGATGTTACAGAACTTGGATTGAAAGTGACCTCAAAGTCAGCAGATATTGTTTCTGATGCCGCCACTGGTATCGCCATTGTTGGCTTAGTCTTAGCTCTGTTTACAGACGGAGCTTCACTCGCTTTGACTGAGGTTTCTTTGTCTGTTGGAACAGGGGCTGACCTTACATCAACATTAGCCAAAGGTGCAGATGCAGCATTTTTTGATGGATCAAGTGAAGCCTTTCAAACCCAACTTACAAAAACAGTCCTGAATATTGGTTCAGGTTCATTATTAAATTCATTAACATCCCGGGTTGTTACGCGAACAGGCCTTGTAACAGGGTTCAGGAGCGCTCAGTCCGGGCGATTTGTTACTAATTTGCAAGGACTTACTACAACCGCTGTTAGAGATGCAACTAAAATAGCTATAGGATTTGGATATTAAAAATGTTTGGAAAAGATGAACTTGCTAAAAATATTAATAAATTCTTTTTAAGGCATGGAATGGATCCTATTTATGCTTCTACTGTTGTTTGTATTTTATTTACGTTATCATATTGGAATGAATTCAAGAATTGGGACAACATAGAGGGTTGGCGGAGGGGATTAGCTGGCTCAGCTTTATTTGCGTCTATTACCTTTTCAATTATTAGTTTTTTAAAATTGGTAGGTTTAATCCATTTTTAAATGGATGCTGAAAATGAAAGTTTTTCCAAGCCCCTCGGAGTAGCACAAGACCAATTAGCAGGCTTCGCTTTTACATAATGTGGGGTTATATAACCCCGCCAAAAAGCGCGGCTTTTTCCATATCCCATAGATGTTCCTAAACAAAAATCGCGGAATTTTCGGGTGACCGGGTGGCAGTGAATGACGTCATGGTAATGAGATAAAATTCCGCGGATGCTTTTGGTTCTTTTGCCACCTCACCCCGCCAGAGGCGGGCAGGCCCGGCCCCTCTCCTCGTTCAGGAGAGGGGAGAAGAGGGGGCTGTTTTGGGCAGAGTATTCCCGGAAAGGCCGTTATCCCCGCGGAACCGGTGCTCTTTTTGCCCGGCAGGCCGGGCTATTCATCATCTGCAACAGGGTCCCCTATTCCGGGAAGGATCTTTTGGGTTTCAGTGGCGTCGAGTTCCTGCACATCCTTCAGTTTCCGTTGGATCGCCCGCGTGCGACGGCCCATAACGTCATCCAGTTGGTTAAGGCCGGTTTGGATATTCTTTTGTGCCCGGCTCATCAGATTTTCGAAGGTGCTGAATTCCTTTTTAACCGCGCCCAGAATGCGCCAAACCTCGCTGCTGCGCTTTTGAATGGCCAGTGTGCGAAAACCCATTTGCAGGCTGTTAAGAATAGCGGCCAGGGTCGCCGGGCCGGTGACGATGGTTTTATAGTCCCGTTGCAGTTCTTCCAAAAGCGCCGCATGGCGTACCACCTCGGCATAGATGCCCTCGAAGGGCAGGAACATAATGCCAAAGTCCGTGGTATTGGGCGGATCAAGATACTTATCACGGATTTCCCCCGCCATGCGTTTGATGGTATTTTTTAAATTTTTCTGGGCCCGGGTTATTTCCGCCGCCTCTCCCTGGTCGTAGGCCGTTTGCATCTGCTCATAAACATCCTTGGGGAATTTAGCGTCAATGGGCAGCCACACCGCCGTGCCCTGGTCATCCTTACCCGGGAGTTTTACGGCAAACTCCACATGATCGGCGGAGTCCGCCCTGGTTTTTACATTGGCCGCGTACTGATCCGGGGCCAGAATCTGCTCCAGCAGCATTTCCAGTTGAATTTCACCGATGCCGCCGCGCATTTTTACATTAGTTAATGCTTTTTTCAGGCCGCCCACATCCCCGGCCAGGGTTTGCATTGCGCCCAAACCCTGTTGTACCGCCTCTAACTGCTTACCCACGGTTTCAAAAGACTGGCTTAGCCGGGCGTTCAGTGTCTTCTGCAGCTTTTCATCCACGGTCTGGCGCATCTCGCTTAGCTGCTTGTTGTTATCCTCGCGGATGGCTTTAAGGTTTTCCCTTATGGTCTGATCCAGCGCTTTTACCTGCTTTTCCAGGGCGGAACCAAGTGTTTTGATATTATCCGCCGCCAGCCGGTTTTGTTCGGACTGGTTCTGGCCAAAATCGTTAAACTTTTGCCTGAGCAGGCCGTTGAGGGCCTCTATGTTCTTCGTAAAGGTCTCCTGAAAACTCTTTAAATTGCGGGCCAGTTCATCTCGATTGTCACGGGCGCTTTTATGCGCCTCCTGGCGATTGCGCTGGAATTCATCCTTTAACTCCCTGTTAAGACGCGCCAAATCGTTTTTAAACAGATCGATTTCCTTTTCCAGGGCACTCAGCCTTTCCAGCCCCTCCTTGCCGGGCTTTCGGAAAAAGGGCAGCAGGATACCGATAAGCGTTAAAACAAGCAGGGCGAGAATATAAGGATCGGGCATGATATTTCCTTTTTAGGTTAATGGGCGCCGGGGATAAGTTAACAATAAATCGCTTTCGATGCCGCCGGATACTATCAGTGTTTATCCGTTTTTCTTAAACCGGCCAGTTGCGGATTAGGGTTTCAGACACCCGGGCGTAGCCGGGTTCCAATGTCCGGTATTGCCGTTTTATCTCTCCGGGATCGCTTTCCCGCAGCCAGGGCTCCTCGCGCAGCCAGATATCCAACATGGATGCGTTGAGTTCCGGGTGGCCCTGAAGGCCGTAGGCCGTTTGATTAACGCGGATAATTTGATTGGGGCATTGCGGCGCCGTGGCCAAAAGACGTATCTCCGGCGTCAGAACCACGGTTTCCCCATGCAGATGAAAAACCGGAAAGCGGTCGGCCAGTCCCCGTAACAGGGGGTCTTTTTTGCCTTCCCCGGTTAAAATATTTTCGTAAGGGCGCTTTTGTGGATCGAAAAAGCCTATTTCTTTTCGCGGACTTTTAACCACCTGCCCCCCGGCGGCCTTTACCAAAAGCTGCATACCCAGGCAAATACCGATATAGGGCGTGCCCGAATCCAAAACCCCGGATACAAAACCCCGCATAACCGTCATCCGTTCGTCGGTATCGTTGGCGCTTTGCGGGCCGCCCATCACCAGCACGCCGTCGTACTGCGCCGGGTCGGGCAGGGTCAGACTCTGGCTCAGGTCATATTGATGTATATCCAGCCCCCTTTTTTTTATCAGACCATGAAAACGGCCGGGACCTTCGCGGGTAATATGGCGGATGATGCAGATTCTTTTGGCCATGTTAATGCTCCCTGAGTATTTCATTCCAGGCGCGTTCGTCATGGGCGGGGATAATCCTCAGGCCGGGGTCTTGTAGTTGCAAGGCGCGCATTTTGCGGATTACTTCCTCCACGCGATCGCCGTCATAGTCGGCCAGTATTCGGGAGAGCCAGAACTTACCCCGCTGATTCTCTATCTGATCCCTGTTCCACACCAGATCGCCGGGAAAAAGATAGCGCCGGCCATCGGCCATGTTGATAAACATACCGACGGAACCGGGTGTGTGTCCGCCCATAAGTACCAGAACCACGCTGCCGTCTCCGTAGAGGTCCAGGCTTTGTTCAAAACCGGCATAGAGCTTATCTTCAAACGGGTAGATGTGCCACAGGCTGTCGGGGCGGATAAACTGGGAAGGAAAAACAGCCGGGGGCCCTTCGTTATGAATAAAGTCATACTCCGCCCGGGGCAGCCAAACGGGCAACGTGGGAAAATCGGGAAGGCCGCTGGCGTGATCCCAATGGCCGTGGCTCAAAAAAATACGTCCGGGCCGGGGCAGGCTGCTGTCAGCCTCAAACCACAGGGCAAGAGGACGCCCTTTTTTATATTCAAAAAAGGGCGCCGCCCACCAGGGCATGTTCTCTTCAAATTGTTTGTCCACGCGGCGGCCCAGTCCCGTATCAAACAAAAAAACGTCTTTGCCGCGCGCTACCAGCACGGCGCCGTATACAAGGGTAAAGGGCGCGCCAAACCGTCCCCCGGCAATGGTATACATCTCCCGTGTTTCTCCGCGGGCTGTTGGCAACAGAAAAAAAGTGACGGTGTCGGCCGGGGCCCGCGTCCCCACGCCGGCGGTTGCCGTATCCATGCCGCCCGCCGGCAGGACGGTTATCAAAAAAAACAGGGCCGGAAAAAGGTGTCTGTGAATCAATTGTGTATCCCATTGGCAAGAAATAAATCTATTATACAGCAAAACCATTAAAAAGTAAAAATCTGTTTCGGGCGGCCACAAATTTTAGCTTTTGCGAGACACGGGCAAATTGCCTAAATTCCAGCCCCTTAAACATGGAAAGAGCAATGTTCAGATTATCGACGACAAAAATGATCTCCTCGGCGCATACGCTAAGGAACTATGACGGCCCCTGCGGCCGCCTGCATGGCCATAACTGGCATGTGAAAATGGATGTACTGGCCGGCGATGTGGACGAAATTGGCCTGGCGATTGATTTTAAGGATATGGATGATCTTTTATGGCAAGTGATCGGCCCCTATGATCATGCTAATTTTAATGATTTCGCTCCTTTTGACCGCATCAACCCCAGCGCGGAAAATATTGCCCGCGAGGTGTATCGTCAATTAAAGGAAAAGTTGCCGGAAAATATCCGTCTGGAAAAGATTACCATTTGGGAGACGGAAAACTATCTGGTGGAATATTATGAGTGAACAGCGCCGGGGGCAGCTCCGGGTCAATGAGATTTTTTACAGCATCCAGGGTGAGTCGCGCCAGGCGGGGTTGCCCTGTGTTTTTGTACGCCTGACCTATTGTAACCTGCGTTGCCGCTGGTGTGACTCTCCCTACTCATTTTATGAAGGCACGTGGATGTCCCCGGAGGCCATCATCGCGGAAGTGGCTGCCCATAACTGCAAACTGGTGGAGATAACCGGCGGCGAGCCCCTGTTACAAAAGGAGGTTTTTCCCTTAATGACCCGTTTATGCGACGCCGGCTACGATGTGTTGCTGGAGACCGGCGGCCATATGGATATCTCTCCCGTGGACGAACGGGTACGGCGTATTGTGGATATCAAATGTCCCGGCAGCGGGGAGGCGGATAAGGTGCGCTGGCAGAATATAGAACTGCTCCGGCCCGAAGACGAGCTAAAGTTTGTCATCGGCGACGAGAAGGATTACCGCTGGGCCGTGGATATACTGAACAAATACGGGTTGGACAAAAAATGTGCGGTTCTCTTCTCGCCGGTCTTTGGCGAGATGGATAATCTGACCCTGGTGCAATGGATATTGCGTGACAGTTTGCCGGTACGCTTTCAATTGCAGATGCATAAATACATCTGGCCGCCGGAAACGCGCGGAGTATAATCGGGAACGAAAAACTATAAGAAACGCCGGTCCTGGGCCGGAAAACATAAAAAGAAGGAACGACAATGGCTAAGATAGAAGTGTTTGAAAACAATTATCCCGACCGGGAATATTGGATTTCCCATGTGAATGAGGAGTTTACCTCCGTTTGCCCCAAAACGGGCCTGCCCGATTTCGGTACCATCACCATCGACTATATCCCGGGGAAATTGTGCCTCGAGCTTAAGTCCCTCAAGTATTACTTTCTGGATTTCCGCAACAAGGGTGTGTTTTATGAGACGCTGATCAATGAAATACTGGATGACCTGGTGGCCGCCTGCCGGCCGCGCTATATGATCGTTACAGGCGAGTTTACCACACGCGGCGGTATGCATTCCGTAATAAAGGCCGAGCATGAGGCGGAAACAGACGATGACGCATAAGCCGCTGGCCGTGGTGCTGGTTTCCGGCGGGATGGATAGCTGCGTTACGGCGGCCATTGCCGCGGAAAAATACACGCCGGCCTTTTTGCACCTCAATTACGGCCAGAAAACCGAACAACGGGAACTGCGTGCCTTTGAGGAGATCGCCGCCTTTTACGGCGTGGAAAAAAAACTGGTGGTCGACGCCCGCTTTTTTACGGAAATCGGCGGAAGCAGTCTGACCGATGAAGCTATTCCCGTTAAAAAGGCCGATCTGGACTTTCAGGGAATTCCCGACAGTTATGTGCCCTTCAGAAACGCCAATATTCTGGCCATTGCCGTAAGCTACGCCGAGGTGATAGGCGCCGTGAAGATATTTATCGGCGCCGTGGAGGAAGACTCCTCCGGCTATCCCGATTGCCGGGAAGATTTTTACCGGGCCTATAACCGGGTCATCGAAGAAGGAACCCGTCCGGAAACGCACATAACAATCGAAACCCCTTTGATACATTTGAAAAAAAAGGAAATCATAGAGCGGGGGCTGTCCCTGAAGGCGCCGCTGGAGCTTTCCTGGTCCTGTTACCAGGCCGGTGATGAAGCCTGCGGTGTGTGCGATAGTTGCGCCCTGCGCTTACGCGGTTTTGCCGAGGCGGGCCGGGAAGACCCTATTCCATACAAGGTGCGCCCGCGTTATTAGGCGGAAGGCGGGGAGAAAAGATATTCCAGATTTGCCAGGCTGGATTCAATGGAAAAGGGCAGCTCCTTGGCAAACACGTCCAACACCACCAGGGCGTTTAGATTAGCGTCCTTATCCACAATGCTGCGCATGCGTCCCGCCATGCCGTGGTTAACCATCTGAATCTGTTTATAACCGTCCATCAGCCCTTTCAGGGTCAGGTCCGGCCGCCGGCCCTTTTTATACTCAAAATACTGCCCCAAAAGATAGGTGCTGACCGAACGGAAAACGGTCTCCTCGATGGTGGCAAAGGGCAGGTGAAAGCGTACCATGGGGCGCAGACGGTCCATAATGGGACAACCGGCGGTCACCATGTAGATGCCCAGCATGGAGCTCAGTCCGCTTTGCAGGGTGGTGTTCTTTGAATAGGTACGCGTTTCGGTTTCCACCAGCACATTGACCTTTTCATAGGAAAACATGCGGGAAAAACGGGGCACAACCGGGCTGAGATTCAGGGCCAGCGGGCAATGGGCATGGTCGTCGGCGCTCAGGGGGCAATTGCTGCATTTATGGTGTTCCAGGCGGGTCCATTCCGAGGAAGGTGTTTCCTGCTCCGGCTTGAGCAGCAAGGTCTCCCTGTCCAGATTGATTTCGTAAGTGGCGCGGGTTCCGTCCTCAAACATAAAATAGTATTTAAAAGCCAGCTCTTTCGCGGAAGCCATCATCGTCTCCTTTAGCATTATCGGAAAAGCATAATCGTACAGATACGGATCATGTTCAGTAACAGGGATATTTTTTTAGGCGGTTAGCTCAAGCTCCTCCAGTTGACGGAAAAGAGCGTCAAAGGCAATCGGTTTATTAATCAGGGCGTCCGCGCTTTCGACGACCTCATGTACATCGTTGCTGACTTCATAGCCGGTAATAAAAATGAAAGGCGTGGTTATACCCGCCTCGCGTACCCGTTTAAAAAAATCCGGTCCGGAAATTTTAGGCATGGAGACGTCGCTGATGATCAACGAATAGCGGTTTTGTTGCAACAGTTCCAGAGCCTGAAAACCGTCGGTAACGCCGTCGGTTTCAATACCCTTAATTTCCAGCATGTCGGAAAGGGTCTCCACGATCTCCGGCTCATCATCCACCAACAGAACGCGGCTAAGCTCTTTAATGCCGGTGCTGGCTTTCAGGTCGATGATGTGTGTATCCACATAGGCCCGCTTTTTCAGTCCGGTGATGTCGCGCAGATTGTCCGTCAGGCCGGCAATGCGTTGTATGGATTTTTCCATCTTATCCAGATACTTTTCAGCGGGAAGCCCCTCGCGTATCAGGGAGATGTAGTTTGTCAGGCATTGCAGGGGCTGGGAAAATTCATGGGCGGCGGCACCGGCCAGTTCGCGCACGCTTTTTAAGTTTTCCACCTCTATCAGCGCCTTCTGGTTCTCGCGGATTTCACGCAGGGCCATGGTAAGCTCATCCTGTAGGTCCATCAGTTGCTGTTGGTTGC
>JALXBH010000029.1 GCA_026991535.1 Calditrichia bacterium
AACGCCGCGGCCACCAATAGTGGTAAAAACAGCGTGGACAACGTGGAGCAGGTTTATATTGCCGATCCGGCGGCGGGCAGCTATACGCTGACGGTGAACCATGCCGGCACGCTGAGCGGCGGATCGCAGGCTTTTTCCGTTATTATCAGCGGTATTGATGAATACAACGCCGTGCCGGCCAGTTGCTCCGCGGACCTGGTCAGTCCCGCCGATGGCGCCGTCGATGTGCCGCTGACCACCACCATCGAATGGGAAAAGGTTTATGACGCCACCAGCTATGATCTCTATTTTGGCACCGATGGCGGCGGCGTAACCACGCCGACCAATATCGAAAACGGCACCAATGTGCCGACGAACAGCTATGGTCCCTCCCTGCAATCCAACACCACCTACTATATTCAGGTGGTTCCGCGTAACAATCAGGGTACCGCCGGCGGGTGCAACACCATCTGGTCGTTCACCACCGAAACGGCCACCAAGGTTACTTCCTTTCCCTTTAGCGAAAATTTTGACGGCTTTACAACCATCGGCAGCGGCAACGACTGGAGCAACGCCACCGATGACGACGCCGACTGGAGTGTAAATTCCGGCACGACGCCTTCCAGCAATACCGGGCCCAATGCCGATCATACCTCAGGTTCGGGAAATTATCTGTATACCGAGGCCAGCAGTCCCAACTATCCCGGCAAGCTTTTTACCCTGCTTTCGCCCTTGTTTGATTTTAGCGCGCTAAATAACGCGCACATGGAGTTTTGGTACAATATGTACGGCGCCAATATGGGCGATCTGCATGTGGATGTGTATGATAACGGCGTCTGGAACAAGGATGTGTTGTTGCTTTCCGGACAGCAAAGTGTGGATGGCAACGACTGGAAGGTGGCCACCATCGATCTTTCCGCCTACAGCACGGGCACGACCCAGCAGATACGTTTCCGGGGCATTACCGGCAGCGACTGGCTGGGCGATATCGCCATCGATGATGTGGTGATTCGCGGCGAGGCCTTCCATACCTATATAGCCGGTTCCACGGAATCCTACACTTTTGCCAACACGGACGCATCCATAAACTTTACCACGGCCAACAGCGGCCAGCTTACCCTGGAAACGATCAAAACGGCCGGCGATCCGGGGACGGTGGGCAGCCTGCCCTCGGGGGTGGTAAATGTTTCCCCGGAAAGATACTGGACGGTGAACGCTCTGTCCGGGACGGCGGATGGCATCTACAGCCTCTCCCTGGATCTGGCGGGTATGGGGGGCATTTCCGACTATTCCACGCTGGTGCTGTTAAAAAGAGCCGATAGCAGCAGCCCCTGGTCGGCCGTGGGCAGTAACAACTACGCGGGCAGCGGTACGGTGGTGGAGTGGACCAACATAAGCGACGGCTTTTCCCAGTTTGGCATCGGCGGGGCGGCGGATAACTCCCTGCCCGTGGCGCTGGCGGCGTTTACGGCCGCCTTTGAGCGGCAGGCGATTGTGCTGGAGTGGAAGACGGAGAGCGAAACGGAAAATCAGGGTTTTATTCTTTATCGCAAGGATGACCCGGATCAGGAGTGGCGGCAAATTGCCCATTATAAGGATCAACGGGAGTTAAGGGGCCGGGGTTCGGTGTCCGTGGCCACACGCTATCGTTTTCGCGACAGTGATATCGCGCCCAATACAAGCTACCGCTACCGTCTTGCGGATGTGGACTATGCCGGCCGCCTGAACTATTCGAAAAGCATTGAGGTGCAAAGCGGAGACTTTCGTCCGGGCGGGGAAATTCCGGCGACCTTTGTGCTGGAGAAAGCCTATCCCAATCCCTTCAATCCCTTAGTGACCATCCGCTTTGGCCTGCCGGAAGCCATGCCGGTCACCATAGAGATATATACCGTGGCCGGGCGTAAGATAAAAACCCTGTTTGACGGTGAACTGGGCGCGGGCTGGCATGCGCGGCAATGGCGGGGCCGCAATGATCAGGGCCGGCAGGTAAGTTCGGGTCTGTTTATATATCGCATTCGCGCCGGGGAGAATGTTTTTTCGGAGAAGATACTTTTGGTAAAATAGCGGCGGCGGTTTTTCCGCCTTTGCCGCAAAGCGGGGGATACGGCGGAAAGCTATTACTCATTTTATGGCTGAATGTGAGAGTTAGGCTATCTGCCAGTCTCCCGTTCGAAGAATTGGCACCAGTCTTACCGGAACCGAGCGGCGTCAGGCGGTGCAAATACTGTAAGGTTCATAAAGTCGCACGGCCGTGCGACTTTGTAAGTCAATGCGTCCCAACATCCATCCAGGTCTCCGAGACCTGGATGGTCTTTCCTCAAAACATCCGGCAATTTCAGAGCCGCGCTAACTTCCTGTATATAAGGATGCACGACACCTGAATCATGTATAAATTAAAACTATAATTTTATTGTGTATATAATACTATATTACTATTTGTGCTAACCTGCTTAATTCATAAACCTGAAAACATGGTTTTTATTAATCCGTTATGCTGAGAGAATGCATTCTTTTTTTATTTTCTCTTTATTTCCATTGGTTTTCCAAGGTGAAATTCACCCCACAACACCCA
>JALXBH010000030.1 GCA_026991535.1 Calditrichia bacterium
ACTGTGAAAGCGCCCTGCCCCTTATAGAAAAAGAGACGCCCGATGTGGTTTTAATGGATATCGATCTTCCCGGCATGTCCGGCATAGAAGGGGTGCGCCGCTTAAAAGGCACTCTTCCGCATCTCGATATAATTATGCTTACCGTTCAGGAAGATGATGATTCCGTTTTTAACTCCCTGTGCGCCGGCGCCAGCGGCTATCTGCTTAAAAGCACCAGCCCGGCCCGGATTCTTAAATCCATCAGCGAAGTGGCCAACGGCGGCGCGCCCATGAGCTCTTCCGTGGCGCGTAAGGTGGTCACCTCCTTTAAACCGCAAAGTCCCTCTCCCCTTTCTCCTCGGGAAACGGAGGTTCTGCGCATGCTCTGCGAGGGGCAGAACTACAAAGCCGTTTCCGAAGCCCTGTTCATCAGCGGACATACCGTGCGCATGCACATTAAAAATATCTACAAAAAACTGCATGTACATTCCCGGGGCGAGGCGGTTAAAAAAGCGGTTCATAACCGTTTTATCTGATATCCGGCCTTTTTTCATTCAAAATACCCCATTTGGGTAATTGTATCCGCCACCCTTACCTGTATTTTTAATACACCTTAAGTAAAAAATCCTTCCGGGATTAAATCTTTTTTCATCCGGCATGGATGTCCTCCTGCGCCTAAGCTGTCCGCCGCCGGAAAACAACAAGGAGTTGTTATGTTTTTTAATCATACCCCCAGGGGTTTATTCCGAGCGGGCTTTTTTATTTTTCTGTTTTCGGTAACACCGCTTTTTAGCGCCAATAAAACCTGGCTGGGCGTTGCTTCCTCTTCCTGGTCCGATGGCAATAACTGGAGTCCGGCAGGAGTTCCCGGCCCGTCGGATGATGTTCTTATTAAAATTCAAAGCTTTGCTCCCGTGCTGAAACTACCTTACAGAATTCCGTCCTGAAACCACGGGTTACATAAGAGACCTTGATAACCTGCAAGCCAAATAACCTATTAAAGAGGATACATCATGAATACCATCCGTTTACTTTCCCTTATATTTATTTTAGCCACTCTTTTACCGGCGCAGGAGTTTATCTATCCCGAAGACGCCAATTATTCCAACCGCTTTGGTATCCGGGCCCTGGGCGCGGGCAGCAATATCGTGGCCCTGGGCAACAGCAAGGTGTATATGGCCAAAAGTATCGGACAATCTCCCTTTGAAATACTTGATCACCGCAACGCCAGCGTTCCCTACGCCTTTGCCGTTTGGGACGGATCGGGCTGGACGCTGGAGGGACCGGGTTACGTTAATGTAAAGGATATGGTGGTTTACGGCTCCAATGTGATCATCGCCGGTAATTTTACGCAGATTGAGGGTCAGCCGTTTAACTATATCGCCGGTTGGGACGGCACAAAGTGGTTCAGCGTGGGTGGCGGTTTGAACGGGCCGGTTAATGCGCTGGCCACGGATGGCACAAATCTTTATGCCGGCGGCTCCTTTTCCCGGGCCGGAGATACGCTGGCGGCCAACGTAGCCCTGTTTGACGGCGTTCAATGGAAAGGCATGTATGATCAGGGTGAAATCGTTCAGGGCACCAGCGGTGAGGTTTTGGATATCGACTTTGGCGACGGCGGTGTGGTTGTGGTGGGCACCTTCGGCACGGCCGGCGGGGTTAATGCCAGTAACGTGGCCGCATGGAACAAGTCCGGGCCCCGTTGGACCAATTTCAGCACCGGCACCAATAACCGCGTGCGGGCCGTAACCCCCACCAATGCCGGCACGGTGATCGGCGGCGATTTTTCCAGGGCCGGCGGCAACGATGTGAACAACATCGCCCTGTGGGACGGCAGCGACTGGAAGGCCATGGGTAACGGCTCAAACGGCGTCGTTTCCAGCTTAAGCAACGCCTCCGGCGAGGCCATCGCCTTTGGTTATTTTGATGACAGTCCCTCACGCAAGATTGCCCGTTTTCGCGGCGGCATCTGGGAGGTTCTTGGCGGCCCGGATGTAACGATCGACGCCATAAGCATGGCCACGGATGGCAGCAACGTTTGGGTAGGCAACCAGGGCGCGAAAATGCCCGGGAAAACGACCGGGAACCTGGCCATGTGGGATGGCAGCGGCTGGAACGCAGCCGGTAACGGAATCGGAGAGTGGTGGTCCAATGACGCCGTGAAGGATATGGTGGAGTGGAACAATGAACTGGTGGTTTCCGGACGTTTTGGCAATGCCGGGGGCGACAGCATCAGCGGTATTGCCCGCTGGGACGGCCAGCAATGGCACAAACTTGGCGAACCCTTCTCCGGTCTGGATTTTGCCTGGGTGGACGCCCTGGAAAAAGCGGGCGATAAGTTGTATGCCGGCGGTTGGTTTTCGGACATTGCCGGTACCGGTTCGGCCAACATCGGCGCCTGGGACGGACAATCCTGGTCTGGTCTGGCCGACGGCGTGGGCGGCAAGGTTTACGCCCTGGGCCATCTGGGCAACGACCTCTATGTGGGGGGCGACATCTGGAAAACGATAGGCGGCAACACACAATACTATTTTGCCCATTGGGACGGTACGCAGTGGCAGAGCGTTTCCAACCCGCCCGGCGGCATTATCTATGCCATGCTGAGCGAAGGCCAAAGCCTGTATGTGGGCGGAGAGTTCACCTACCTGAACGATTTTACCACCATGAACGGCATAGCCATGTGGGACGGCAGCCAGTGGAAGGATTTGGGCGGTGGCGTGACCGGCGGAAGTTTTTACACAAAGGTAAATGCCATCGCCAGGGGCAACGACGGCCTTTATGTGGGCGGTGACTTTACCATGGCCGGCTCTGTTTCCGCCAAAAATATAGCCCGCTGGGACGGCAGCCAGTGGCACGCCCTTGGCCGGGGCGTGGACGGCGAAGTGTTTGCCCTGTACGCTAACGGTGACGATCTTTATGTGGGCGGTACTTTTGCCACAGTTGAGGGCGACACCGTTTGGGGACTGGCCCGCTGGGACGGCAGCCGGTGGCAGCGTATGGGCAACGGTGTGCATCAGGTGAAAAACTACAGCGCCTGGCCGACGGTCTATTCCTTCCTCGGCACGGAATCTTCCTTGTGGATTGGCGGTAACTTCTCCCATGCCGGCGTATATTATTCGCACAGCATCGCCGAATATAGCGATTTCAATCTGGTAACGGCCCTGGGAGACGAAGATCCTGCTCCGGAAAATTTTGCCCTGATGCAAAACTACCCCAACCCCTTTAATCCGAGCACCACCATCCGTTATTATTTACCCCGTGCCTCCGAGGTGTCGCTAAAGATTTACAACAGCGCCGGTCGTTTGATCCGTACTCTGGAAAAGCGCTTCCTGTCCTCCGGAACGCGCAGTGTGGTCTGGGATGGCAAAAATGACCGGGGCCGGGAAGTGAGCGCCGGCATCTATCTGTATAAAATTCAGGCCGGTGAATTTAGCCAAACCCGCAAGGCGGTTTTGATTAAGTAATTCCGGCGGGGGTAAGGTTGAGTAAGGAAAAATCACACAATGATGCGTAAGAGTAACCCGCGAATTCATTCGCGGGGCAGATGGGCCGGAACCGTACTCAGAGAATCCGATTCATCGGATTCCGATCCCCACGCAAAGAGGCTAATGGGCAGGGCCAATAAGGTTGGGGTGTGTAATAAGGCGTTATGCCCCCCGATTGAAATCGGGGGTTAGCAATATCCCTTACGGCCCGGAGCGGGCAGGAATATCAGCCCAGGCCACATAGGGTTAACCCGCGAATTCATTCGCGGGGCGGATGGGCGGAACCGCGCTCGATTGAATCCGATTCATCGGATTCCGGTTGGAATAGGAAACCTTATTGATAAAGATCAACCTTAGTAGAAACCGTGGGGAAAAATAATCAAGCTTATTAGCTTATTGTTGCGGAGGCGTTCAACCTGATCCTCACACAAAGCCGTAATGGGTATGGTTAATAAGGTAATAAGGTTGGGAAATTGGGATTCTTTTTTGCTACTAACTAAGGTTGTGGGAAGGAAATAAGGTTAGGCTTATCGGAAGAGGCTAAACCCCTGATTGAAATCAGGGGTTAACAGTACCTCTCGAACTTCTTCGTGTCTTTGTGGCTGTGTGAGGAAATAAAAACCCATGCAAAGCCCACCAGAAGTCCAACCGCAATATAAAACCGGGCCTCTGTGTTCAAATATTTCCTTGATTGCCCTACACTTTAAAGATATATTAAAAATGTAGGGCAAAAAGAGTATTATCAATGGGCATAATTTCTGATATATTAAAAGACGAGTATGAACGGTTAAAAGCTCTTGAGGAACAATATACCCGTAAACTTAAAGAACTACCAAAAGGCTCCCTGTCCAGGCGAAATCGTTCGGGAAATCGCTATTTATATTTGATATATCGTCAAGGAAAAAAAGTGATTACAAAATACATCGGCCGGCTAGATTCTGACCTTTCCAGGGCAACAATATTACAGGTTAAGAAACGAAAACAAATAGAGAACAAGCTTCGTCAGGTTAAAAGAGACTTGAATGAACTCTCAAAAAGCATCAAAAGAAAATAAGTATTTCTTTTTTAAAGAAATTATTGCCTTATTAGAGAAAAACGGTGTTCTATCCTGTTTTATATTGGTCGGTGGCTGGTGTTTATATATTTACCGGGAAATCTATAAAGATGAGCCGAGGATACCGTTGTTACGAACAGCAGATATCGATTTTCTGATACCACGTTCCCTACCGATAAAAAACAAAATTGATGTTCATTCACTTTTACAGGAGGCCGGATTTGACCTCCGGTTTTCTAATATTTCGGGTCATATTAAATATGTCCATCCAGGGCTGGAAGTAGAATTTTTAACTCCCGAGCTGGGCAGAGGTAGTAAGAAACCGTTTCAGTTCAGGATGCTCAACCTGAATGCGCAACAATTAAGATACTTAACTTTGTTGCAAAATCACACAATAACCGTTCTTTATTCTAATTGCCGGATAACCGTTCCGGAGCCGGCGGCATATGTTTTACATAAATTTTTACTAAGCGCTAAACGTCAAAACATTGAGAAACGTGAAAAAGATTTATACACGGCAATGGAACTTGGAGAGTTTCTTCTTGGGCAGGAAAAACAGAAACTTCGAATAAGACAAATATTTGATTCCTTGCCGAAGCGATGGAAAAGTACGATTCTTTCCATTACCAAAAAAGAAGCTATCTTGATAGCCGAGCTATTAAAATAAAAATCGTTTTAGGACTATTACTTGTATAAATGGGCATGTATTTTTTGCCCACGAATGAATTTGCGGACAATGATAGTTAAATTTGATTTATTACCGGATTCCGATCCCCACGCAAAGTCGCTAATGGGCAAGGCCAATAAGCCAATAAGGTCGGGGATGTCGGGTTGCTTTTTTCTACTAAGGTTGGGGTGTGTCGTAAGGCGTTATACCCCCCGATTGAAATCGGGGGTTAACAGTATCCTTTTAGGCCTGGTGTTGGAAAGAATATCACCCAAAGCCACATAGGGGTAACCCGCGAATTCATTCGCGGGGCAGATCGAGGTGTACCGAACTCGATGGAATCCGATTCATCGGATTCTGGTTGGAAGACAAACCTTAGTAGAAACCGTGTATGAAAACACATACAAGCTTATTAGCTTATTTTATGGGCAAAGGGCCAATAAAGTAATAAGGTCGGGGTTGTAGGGTTGCTTTCTTCTACTAAGGTTGGGGTGTGTCATAAGGCGTTATGGCCCCCGATTGAAATCATGGTCAAACAGCATCTCCTCGAATTTCTTTTTGTCCTGCTGTGAGAATAGGCATGGTTCTTACATAAAATTATTTATGGGCCTCATCGTTTTTAAACATAAGCTGATGAATACGATTACATGATATGACTTTTTTTGCTATTTTAGACGTCATGTAAATGGAGTCTTTATACTATCATGTCTTCGGAAAAAATTTACGATATCGCCATCATAGGCGCCGGCATCGTCGGTTTGGCCACAGCCTACCAGTTAAGTAAAAAACGCGGCCTGCGGGTGCTCATTTTGGAAACGGAAAAAGAGATTGCCGACCACCAGACGGGCAACAACAGCGGCGTTATCCATTCCGGTCTATATTACAAACCCGGCTCCCTGAAAGCGCAAAACTGTGTTAACGGGCGCAATGCCATGTATATATTTTGCGAAAATAACGAGATCGCCCATGAACGTTGCGGCAAGCTGGTGGTGGCCACAACGGCGGCGGAAAAAAAGATGTTGTCTGTTCTTGAACAGCGGGGGCATAAAAACGGCCTGAACGGCCTGAAGATGCTTTCCGCGGAACAGATGCGCGAATACGAACCCCACGTAAGAGGGGTTGCGGCCCTGCATGTTCCGGAAACGGGCATCGTCGACTATAAGGACGTGGCCCGGGCCATGAGCTGGCATATCCGCAACCGCGGCTTTGATCTGCTGACGGAAACCCGGTTTATCGGCCTGCAGGAGGAAAAGAGCGGCGCGCTGGTTCTGGAAACCAACAACGGGGAGTACCGCGCCGCCAATATTATCAATTGTGCCGGACTTTATTCCGACCGGGTTGCCAGGGCTTGCGGCTTACATCCCGGTGTGCGCATCATTCCCTTTCGCGGCGAGTATTATGAACTGAAGCCCGAAAGGGAAAAACTGATCAACAACCTCATCTATCCCGTACCCAATCCGCGTTTTCCCTTTCTGGGCGTCCATTTTACGCGCATGATACACGGTGGGGTGGAAGCCGGCCCCAACGCGGTGCTGGCCTTTAAGCGCGAGGGCTATCATAAAAACGACTTTGAGCTGAAAGATACGCTGGAGATTTTCGTCTATCCCGGCTTTTGGGTGCTGGCATTGAAATATGGTCTTTACGGTTTGGGAGAGTTCTACCGCTCCTTTTCCAAAAAGGCGTTTGTCTCCGCCCTGCGTAAACTGGTTCCCGAAATTGAGGCGGCCGATGTAAAACCGGCGGGCGCGGGTGTGCGGGCCCAGGCCCTGGGGCCCGGCGGCAAACTGATCGACGATTTTTATTTTGTTGACGCGCCGCGACAGATACATGTGCTTAATGCCCCTTCTCCGGCGGCCACCGCATCGCTAAGCATCGGCGCGACCATCGCCGAAAAGGCCCTGGAGCAGTTCAGCTTTTAACAGTGCCGCTAAGAAAAAAACAAATTGAAAAGGACAACCATCATGGCAAAACACATATCACAACCGACCATAATTCCCGCCGCCGGAACAAAGCCCAAGATCATCGAGGAGTTTTTCGGCCATGTTAACAGCGGGGATGCCGGGATCAGCATTGCCCGCATGAAAAGTCCCGCCGGATGGGTGGAACCCGGACAAACCCCGGAGTTTGACGAATATACGGTTGTTCTAAAGGGGCGGCTTCATGTGGAGACACGCGGGGAGCGTTTTACGGTGGCGCCGGGAGAGGCGATTCATACGGTTGCCGGCGAATGGATCCGTTACAGCACGCCGGAGGAAGATACGGAGTATCTGGCCGTCTGCCTGCCCGCTTTTCATCCGGACACCGTTCACCGGGATGAACAGTAAGAGGGTTCAACGACGCCGAGAAAAACCGGCCCGTTCCCTCGGGCCGGCACAAGAAGCGTTCTACGAAAAGCTTAAGCCTTTTTATGCGGATAGGCCTTCAGTCCCTCGGCCACGATATGCATCGCCCGGGCAATATCCTGTTCCTTGAGCACATAGGCGATGCGCACCTCGTTTTTCCCCAGTCCGGGCGTGGCGTAAAAGCCGTCGGCCGGAGCCACCATCACCGTTTCGCCATCGACGTCAAAGTCGGTGAGCAGCCACTGGGCAAAATGACCGGCATCCTCTACCGGCAGCCCCACCACCAGGTAAAAGGCGCCGCGGGGATTGGGACAAACCACCCCCGGAATATCCCGCAGCAGACGCACCATCAGATCGCGGCGTTTTTTATACTCGGCGTTGACCTCATCAAAGTAGGACTGAGGTGTATCGACCGCCGCTTCGGAAGCGATCTGTTCTATGGTCGGCGGGCACAGGCGGGCCATGCCGAATTTTAACGCCGCCCCGATAAAGGCCTCGTTTTTGGAAACGATCATTCCGATACGCGCTCCGCAGGCGGAATAACGTTTGGAAACACTGTCCAGCATAACCACGCGATCGGCAATTTCCGGGAAATGCATGGCCGATATATGTTCCGCCCCGTCATAGACGAATTCGCGGTAAACCTCGTCGGTGAGCAGAAAAAGATCCTTTTCCAGACAGATATCGCGCAGGGCCTCCATTTCCTGCCGGGAATAGACATAGCCCGTTGGATTGTTAGGGTTGCAAATCATGATGGCCCGCGTGCGGGGAGTGATTTTTTCACGGATCGACCCGATCGGCGGCAGTTGAAACCCCGTATCGATGGATGAAGGAATGGGCACCACTTTTACGCCCGCCTCCACGGCAAAGCCGTTATAATTGGTATAAAAAGGCTCGGGGATGATCACTTCGTCTCCCGGGTCCATTAAAACCATGAGTGTAAAGATGA
>JALXBH010000031.1 GCA_026991535.1 Calditrichia bacterium
TTCCAAAGGAGTATTTCAGCCTGCAGCGTTACGTACAGGCCCTGGGCGGCGATGAAAAACTGCTAAAAAAAGTTATCTATGTACTTAATCGCGGCGGACGCTTTGAAGATTATGCCTCGGCCTTTGCCGCGGCGCCCTATAACAAGGGACAACTTAAAGGATTTTTAAAATTCTTTGTGGAGCATGTGGCTCAAAGTAAAAATGCGATGACCGGAAAGAATTATTCCGGAATAGGAATCTATGAACCTATCCGCCAAATGGACGGAAAGAAAACGGGCTTTGAAAAGCTGGAGGGTAATGAGCTGAGGATGAGTACTTTTAAGGAAGTTTTCGGCGGACAATCCCGAACCATAGGCAATTATTGGACGCAGCTTTCCCTAAACCCGGAGAACGTTCTGTACATCAACGCCGAGGATGCCCAACGGTTTGACGTTAAGGAGGGAGAATGGGTGACCATAAAATCATCTTCCAACCCTAAGGGGCAGATAGACCTAAACAACGGACACATTGTTCAGGTCAAGGCCCGGGCTCGTTTAATCCAGGGTATTCGTCCGGGAACGGTTACCATGTCCTGGCATTTTGGCCATTGGGCATATGGTTCCAGCGATGTGGAAATAGACGGTACAATTATTCCCGGTGATGAAAGAAGAAAAGACTCTGCCTGTCCAAACCCGGTGCTGGCCATTGACAATTCTTTGAAGAATATGTGCCTGACCGATCCGATCGGTGGTAGCTCTTCCTATTTTGACACTAAGGTTACCATTTCAAAAATATAGCATATCATAACCGGGGAGAGGCCCTGGGCCTTTCCCCGTATTTTAGGAATCATAACCATGAAACTTTTTTACCTGGGGCTTTTGTTTGTTGCCCTTTCCTGCGGCGTGGATAGCACGAATAATGGACCCACCCCGGGCGTTAACACGGTTTCGGCCGGGAAAGTAAACACTGTAATCGAAATAGAACCCGAAGAGCTTCTTAAGCTGCTAAAGTATGATAAAAATGCCTTTGTGGTTGATGTCCGCCCGCCAACGGAAAAGAGCCGTTCTTGCAAATTAATCAAAGGCTACCAACATATCAGGGACTCGCTTATCTATCGGGATCCGGAGGTACTGCCCAAGGGTAAAACCATCGTCCTGCTTTCACGCACGGGAAAAAGAAGCCGGAAAGTGGCCCGATTTTTATCCCGCCAGGGATACGCCGTATATAACTTGAAAAATGGTATGGACGGTTATTGGGCCTGGAGGGAAAAGGTGATAAGAGAGAAGCTTAAAATTTACTCCAAAGAGATAGATGTCATCGAGTTATACGCAGATGATTTTGGTTGTTAAGTTGTCGTTTTCTTTTTCAGGTAAACCTACACCTTGTCATTGAGACCGCCTGTAATGTTTACCCTAGGGAAACCGGGAGAAGAAAAATATTTTCAGGATTCAATATCCGGCGTTTCCACGTTTGCCATTTTATATTTTTAGTACAATTTATTGTACTTTGTATCCGGTTGAGAAAGAATTTTTATCAAATAAAGCCGCATTATCTAATTAAGATACGTTGTAAATCCTGGTATCTGAGAAATAAATAAATTGCCCGGGCTTTCCGCAAATACCGGGATAATTGTTTTGAGTTACAAATGATTATTTCTTATTATAGGTAAGAAAATTTAGGTTATCGTCTCACAGGGACCCAACATAACCTTCAAAAAAACAGTCCGGGATTGCTTTGAAAAGGAGCCCCTTTGCCGGAATATTATCGCCGCTTCAAAAGCGATTACTTTCAAAAGAACAGGAAATGGACAAAGTTATCAAATTTAAATCTATCAAAACCGGCCTGTTAATAATGGCCTTGCTGACAAGCATGCTGCTTCCCCCCCAACAGCTCCACGCCAATGGAAATTACGATGGCAAAGAATCAAGTTGGGTTGAAGTGATGATGGTGCTGTTTGTCGTATTTGCCGTGGGGAAATATACCTATGACCGGCTTAAGGACACGGATGAAAGAAATGGTCTTACCGAAAAAGACTCCTCCTCCTTCGCCCTGAAATATCTGCTTCCTCCCGACTCAATGGAAACCTTTGTCAATCTGCCCTCCGAACAGAGGCGACAGGCGTATATCCAAGGTTTTTGGGAAAAGCATAATGCCTTCGATGGCCGGGGGAACCGTATGCGGGAGGAATTTAACAACCGTGTCGCCTTTGCCAACCGCAAATTCACGGATATTTATACTCCGGGATGGAAAACCGACCGCGGCCGGATACTTATTTTGCACGGCCGGCCATCTGAAATAATCACCCGGCCCTTTTTTCAAAGTTTTTTTAAGGACCCCATCAATAGGTCAACCTATTTTGATTATGAAATCTGGCTGTACGATGAAACCGGAGAATCCCTGGATATTCCGGCAGAATTGCTCTCTATCAGCGGAGGACGCAAGTTCTTTCTGTTTGGCCGGGTTTCCGGCAATACGGACTTTGAACAGATATACTCCTCGGAAAGAAGCGAGTTGAATCAAACAGGCCTGTTTCAAAAGCCGATCGGGCAGCGTTAGATATTGCTCTGAAGGTTCCGCTTTTTAGCCAAAACCGCCAATAAATATCCTTTGGGCGTTATTTCCGGAGGCGGACCTTCCCGGTTGTTATAAGCCTTACCGCGCGGTGATTTTTTAAAGGAGAAGACCATGCGCCTTGTCAGGTTGTTACCTTTCATCCTGCTTTTTTTAAATTTGTCCTGCTCAAAATCCTCACTTTTTGAGATTTACACTCTTTTTAATCCCAAACTTAAAGCGGCTAAAAATCGTATTGATGAATCCATTGGCCGGGAGGCTGAGTTTTCATTCAGATTAGTCGCAGACTCTTCAAGGCATTCATTAAGCGCGTTTAAGGGGAAAACCATTTTTCTAAACTTTTGGGCACCTGGTGCACCCCTTGTGTTGCTGAAATTCCGGAAATCAATAAGATTCTCGCATACTATGGGGATAAGCTTGTTGTCATTGGAATTTCCGATGAAAACACCGAAAAATTAAAATCCTTTTTAAAGCGACATAAAACGGATTATATCAATGGCTTTGTAAGCAGGAGCGATAAACTCAATGAACCCTTCAGACAAATGAGGCGCGGCCGGCCCTTATCCTTTTTAATCGATCCGAAGGGGATAATTTGCAAGGCCTACATGTATCCGGTTACGCTGAATGAGGTAAAAGAGGATATGGAGGAAATCCGGTGATCAGATATATGGTTTTGATTCTCCTGTTTATTTCCTGCGGCGGCAACCGCTATGACCGGGAACAGCCCCTAACCTTTTCAAGCCGAAGTTATGACTCCGATATGCAATATCTTTTTTTTGTAATCCACGAAGGGGCATATTCCAGGATTTACAATGAGCTGTTTTCCGACCGGTTAAGACAAAAAATATCATTACAGGATTTTGCCCGGGAGATGCAATCTTTTGAAAAGAAGTATGGCCCGCTACTGGTGGATTTATCCTACATCCAATCCAAAACATTTAGTACGGTGCCTTTTTATTACAAGGCCGATATTGTGCTGGAGTATAAAACCAGAACCATTTTCGGCGAATTGGTATTTAGCGGATCGGACAACAATATGAAACTTGAAAGGTATACCTTTTATGAGAATTGAACACTCCCCGCCACCTATCTCTCCGAAACACAACCACGGTATGCCATGCGGGAGTTTCCAATGAAGACCATGCGCGCCTGGGTGATCAGTGAAGCAGGGGGGGCGGAGAAGCTAACGCTAAAAACAATCCCCCGGCCTCTGCCGCGAAAAGGTTGGGTTCTGATCCGCAACAGGGCTTTCGGACTCAACCGCTCGGAATGGTTCACGCGCAGGGGAGCCTCACCATCCGTCGCTTTCCCCAGGGTATTGGGCATCGAATGTGTCGGGCAGGTTGTGGCCGCGCCGGGAGGCGACCTGGTTCCCGGACAGAGGGTAGCGGCCATGATGGGCGGCATGGGACGTGAATACGACGGTAGTTATGCCGAATATGTTCTTGTGCCCCGGGCCCATGTTTTTCCCCTGCAAACAAAGCTGGAATGGAAGGTATTGGGTGCCCTGCCGGAAATGTTACAAACCGTCCACGGTTCCCTGCACACCGGTCTGGAAATAGATAGGGCGGAGAATATCCTTATTCGTGGCGGAACCTCCTCGATAGGCTTTGCGGCCATCGCCCTGGCCCGGGCAGCGGGCCTGGAAGTAACAGCCACTACCCGCAACCCGCAAAAAGCAGCCGGACTTAAGGAAGCAGGCGCCGCGTATGTAATGATTGATGATGGTAACCTGGCGCAAAAGACCCGTTCCCTACACCCTCAGGGTTTTGATCGTCTGCTGGAACTTATTGGCACAACAACGCTTGAAGATTCTTTACAAGCCGTGCGACGCGGAGGCATCGTCTGCATGACGGGCATTCTGGGCGGCGCCTGGACGCTGCGAAATTTTAAGCCCATGGAGGCGATACCGGGCGGCGTAAAACTTACCGCATACAGCGGTTCCTCCTCCGATATTTCTGTGGAACAGCTTCAGCACTATGTCACCCTTGTGGAATCCGGTCTCCTCAAACTGACGCTTGGCCCTACTTTCTCCTTTGAGGAGTTGAGAAAAGCACACAGACTGATGGATGAAAATCGCGCCAACGGCAAAATTGTTATTGAAACAGGAAAGGAAAACAGGAAGGAATAATCGGCTGATCCCCGGAACAAGGTAAAAAAAAGGAGCCGCTCTTTCACTTACCTAACACCGGGTAACTAAAGGCAGAAAGATGAACGGCTCCGGGAAGTTTAGTTTATGGCGTAGGATACGCCAACGGAAAGGGTGTACCAGCCGATGGCCAGGGTGTAGCTGTCCGTGGAAAAGGAAGCCAGACGGTACTTGCCTTCGGCGCTGAAAGAGAGCTTGTCGTTAAAATAATAACGGGAGCCCGCGCCGCCGCCAAAACCAAAACTGGACGAGGTCTCCTCGGAACCGCCGGTAGAAGATTCCACGCCAAAGGAAACAAAGCTGGCGCCCAGCATGGCATAGTTATCCAGCTTTTTGGGATCCATAAAGCTCAGAAAACCGCCGCCGCTGAAGTGATAGGTAGCCCAGGCATCAATGACGGTAAAAGACCACTGTGTAGTACCCAGATCGTAATTGTGTATAACAATAGCCGGCTTAATGCCAATAGAGTTGGTAATACCATACTCAAAGCTGGCGCCGTAACCCAGTTGCAGGGCCGAAAGATCGATATTGGCGCCCGCCACCATAGACCCCGCGCCAAAAAGCTTGTTCTCACCCTGTTGCGCCTGCGACGTCAACGGCAAACAAACCATTACCAGTGCCATTAATAATCCCTTCTTCATAATTCCTCCTTATTGTAAATTTATGGGATGGATGTAAGCTGCCCCTTATAAGACAACAAGCGTGCCACTTCGGAAAAACAACCCCAAGTAGTTATTTATTAACCTTTTACAAAAAACATATGCCAAGGGGAATGTCGCCAGCAAAAGACACACGTGCCCCATCTCTGTCGCGTTTGGCCGACATGCCCTGGCAGCCTGAGGATCATATTCACCCCCTGAACGGGAAATATGCAATATAGAGGAAACTTTTTTGTCCGATTGCTTATAAAAGAGTTGCCTGTTAATTTTAGGCTTTATTTTACAGCTTACAGAGAATTAATGAACCGCCGAAAAAAAACGCTTATTGTCGCCTTTGTCCTGTCTCTGATTTTTCATGTCGTCTTGTTTTACTTTTTATATTTTTACAAGATATGGAACACGGCCACTCCCCTCGCGGAGGAAAAAAAACAGCGGGAAGTTGTTATCCGTTTTCCTGAAAACAGGGAGCAGCCGCGCACCATTGTCGACAACCAAAACTTTAACGATAAGGTACCGGAAAATGCCCGCCTGCTTTCGGATCGCAACGCCACGGCCCGCAATCCGGAACGCACACGGCAGACAAAAGCCAACACCCCCGCCAGCAAGGGCACATCGGAGATTCCCAACCTTTCTCCGCCCCCGGCGCAGAAATTTAACTTTAAGCCGCAGCGCCGCTTTAGCCGCAATGCCCTGACCAACAAGGTGGCCGATCCCCGGGAGCAGGGGAGTTCCATGCGCCGGGAAAAAAGCGACCGGCAACCGCGCCGTCAGCAACCCGGTTCCGAAACCAGCGGCAGCCAATGGCAGCAAAAGCAATTTTCCGTGGAAGAAGTAGGCTCTTTGTCGCTGAGCACCTATAAATGGAACTGGGCACCCTATATCCGCAAATTGAAAAAAAAGCATCAAAGCGTCTGGTTTACCCCGCCGGCCTATTCGCGCCTGGGGCTCATCCACGGCCGCTCCAAGGTCTATATAGAAATCGACCGCCAGGGAAATCTGATCAACCTGAAGGTGCTGGGTCACAGCGGACATGAATCGTTGCTCAAGGCCAGTGTGGAATCACTTAAGGCCAGTTTTCCCTTTTTACCCCTGCCGGATGACTTTCCCGAAAAGACACTGGGCATCACGGCAACCCTTGTTTATCCCGATTTAAGAAAAAGGAGATAGTTCTTATGATGGAGTTTTTTGAACGCGGGGGCATAATGATGTACCCCCTTTTGTTATCGTCGATTATTGCCCTGATCTACATCATCGAACGCGCCCTGGCCTTGCGCCGACGCAACATTCTTGTACCGGAGATCATCTCCGTGGTGGATAACCTTAAATCCGAGCGCGATCTGGAACTGGCCGCCTCCATTTGCGGCAAATATGAAGGACCGCTGCCGAACCTTGTGGGCGTAACGCTGGAAAACGCCCAACTGCCCCGAGAGGAGTTGCGCGAGGTGTTACAGGATCAGGGCCGTCAGGATATCCGCGACCTGCAAAAAGGGTTGAACATTCTGGAAACCATCGCCGCCATTGCCCCCTTGATGGGCCTTTTGGGCACGGTACTGGGTATGGTCAATGTTTTTGCCGTCATTCAGGATCAGGGTATCGGACAAACATCCGCCCTTTCCGGTGGTATCTCACAGGCCCTGCTAACCACGGTAACCGGCCTGTTTATCGGCATACCGGTATTGATTGCCTATAACTATTTTTCCAGCAAATCGGAAAACCTGATCCTCGACATCGAAAAATATGCCAACAATCTGATATTAAAAATCGATCGTATCCGCAAGGAGGGCAACAGCGCCGCGAGGGAATCCGAACAGAAACCGGCTGAAAAACAATAGGGTACCTTACATGCAACTTAGCACGCAAAAATCTAAAAAACTTACGCTGAACCTGACGTCGTTGATCGACGTGCTCTTTATCCTGATCATCTTTTTCAGCGTCACCTCCACTTTTTTGGAACAGCCGGGTATCGACCTTAAGCTGCCCGAAGCGGAGACTTCCGAGGCCTTTACCACACAAAAAGTCATCGTATATATCGACAAGGACACCAACCTCTTCCTGAACGACAAGGTGATCTCCCTGAATGAACTGGCTAAGGAGATAAAGGAGCTGAACAGCTATAAAAAAGATAAGAGTATTGTTTTAAAGGCCGATGAAAAGGCCGATTACGGAAGGGTAATTGAGGTGATGGATCAGTTGCGCAAAAACGGCGTCTACAAGATCATTGTTTCCACCAATATGCCGGCCAAATAGGGGAAAGCGCCATGCCAAGAAAAAGAGACATTCATTTTGCCCTGTTGGGATTCGGCAAGCTGGGGCAGGGCTTTTATGATGTATTTCAACAAAAGCGCGATCACATCCTTCAGCAAACAGGCATAAATCTTATTTTAGACAAGGTTCTGGTAAAGCATAAAAAATACACTCGTCCCCGCCATATCAAGCCGGAACTGTTTACCTTCGACCACCGGGAAATAGCAACGGACAAGAATATCATCATCGTGATCGATTGCATGGGAGGTATTGAGCCCACCTTTACCATTATAAAAGATTTGATCCAGGCCAAAAAGCATATCATCTCCGCCAACCGCGCCCTGCTGGCCACCAAGATGCATCAGATATCGGATTTTGCCAACGAAAATGCCATCCATTTTTTAACCGAACCCTCCTTTGGCGGCGGACTGCCCGTGGCTGCCATCGTGCAGCGGGACCTGGTAGCCAACAATATCCGCGAGCTGTTTGGCGTGGTCAGCGGCGTTTCCAACTATATCCTCGATAAAATGAGCGCCAATGACATTGGCATGAAAGAGGTGTTGAAGTCCCCCGATATTCAGAAAATGGGCGAATCCCTGGCCGTTATCGATTATGAAGGTGCAGACTCGGCCATGAAGGTATCCATCCTGGCGGCCACCGCCTTTGGCATCGATATCAACTATCTGGATATCCACTCGGAAGGTATCGCCAAGGTGACCCGTTCCGATATCCGCTGGGCCAAAAGGTTCGGTTACGAAATAAAACTGGTAGCTATCCTTCGCGATCATGAGCACGGCTTTGAAATACGGGTGCACCCCACTCTGGTGGCCCGGGAGCATCC
>JALXBH010000032.1:0-4789 GCA_026991535.1 Calditrichia bacterium
ACGCATAGCCGATAAAAATAAACCCAAAACCCGCTACACTTTTGTTAAACGCCGCTTAAAGAGCTGGATTATCCCCCGCTACCTCCTGTCGGATCGCATGCTGGACCGGCTGTTACACAAAAAGTTTTTTGAAGAGTGAACCCGGAGGCTAAAATGAAAGACCGTCTGGCCAAAACCACATTGCTGATCATCATTGTGGTTTCCTTTATATATATGATGACCCTGCCGCTTATCCGGCAGAATCCGGCCTACCATGCCTTTGCCGCCAACAAACTTATTTGGGGCATTCCCAATTTCGCCGATGTCATCAGCAATATATTTTTTGCCCTGTTTGGCCTGCTGGGGCTGCGCCATTGTCTGAAACATCGTCCCGCGGTGGGCGCGCTTTCCTGGCGGATATTCTTTTTGGGTGTGGCTCTGGTCAGCCTGGGTTCCGCCTGGTACCACCTTTGGCCCGCCAACGCGACCCTGGTATGGGACCGCCTGCCCATGACCATCGGTTTTATGGGGTTGTTTAGCGCCATACTCAGTGAATATGTGGATTCCCGGCTGGAAAAATATATATTGATCCCTTTATTACTGGCCGGATTTGGCAGCGTCATTTACTGGCATTACAGCAATGATCTGCGTTTTTACTACTGGATACAGCTCATCCCGCTGCTTATCATTCCCTTTGTGCTGCTTCTCTTTAAAAGCGCTTACACTCATCAGCGCTTTTTGCTTTATGCTTTGGGATTTTATCTGCTGGCCAAGATCAGCGAAAGCCAGGATCGCGCCCTGTATGACTTTACCGGCGGTTTTCTAAGCGGACATACTTTAAAACATCTGCTGGCCTCTCTGGCGCCCCTTATGCTCTATCTGATGATCAGGCGCCGTTCCGCCCGGGAGACAACAACCGCCCGTTCCCTATAGCAAACGGCCTTTCCGGAACAGGGCATAAATATAAGGACGCGCTTCCCCGGACGGATTGTAATAGGTATGCTCCCGGCTGGCGAGCACTTTATAAGCCGGCAAATATTTTTCAAAATCGCCGAGCGCGTAACGACGTACATCCAGCCCGGCACAACGGGCCGCCCCTTTTTTGGAAAACTGGGCCAAAAGCACATAGCCTCCGGGACGTACAATCCGATCCACGTTTGCAAAATAACCTTCAACCATTTCCCCGGCGGGTAAAAAATGCAGTACCGCCCTGTCCAGCCATAAGTCTGCCGAGCCGGTTTCCGCGGGAAGGGGACGGGCAATATCGTGACAAAGATAGCGGATACGCTGCCGTTGCGCGACGGTGCGTTCCTTGATCTTCTCCAGTGCCTGCGTGCTTATGTCATTTAAAGTCAGCCGCAGGCCACGGTTAAGCAGCATTTCCACCAGTGAGGATGTGCCCACACCGGGAATAAAAACATGTTTCAGTTCATCTTCCGGGATCAGACGCAGCAGGGCGAGGGTTGCGGAGAAGTCTTTTTCATACCAACCCAGTTTCTCATCATCCGTTTTACTGAAAATAGCATTCCAATGGTTTTCCATGGATTTCATAACTTCCCTTTCAGCACACCTTAAAAGCGCCCCTTGTAGCGCAGTGCCTGACGGATATGGGCCAGATGGTGTTTTCCGTGCCAGGCGTAGATGGCCGTGTTTTCGGCCAGACTCACGACCTGTCCGTGTTCGGGATGAACAAAAACCCGTTTAAAATCATCCTCCCGCAGCGAGCGCAGCAGAGCCGCCCATTTACGGTGAAGGCTTTCCAACAGACGCAATGTATCACCGATATCGTCATCAAGGCTATCCGGCAAAAGAGCCCAGCGATCTTCAAAATAGGGACGGATTTGCGGGCTCTCCTCGGTTAGGGCCAGCTTAAAACGGATATAGCTGTTCATATGGCTGTCGGCGCAATGATGCACCACCTGTTTTACCGTCCATCCCCCGGGGCGGTAAATCCAGTTCAGACGTTCGCGGTCCAACTCCCCTGTTACGGCGGAAAGATCAGCCGGAAAGGCTTCTATCTCCCCTATCCAGCCTTCTATTTGTTTCATGCCCGTTTCCCGGGGCTTTACAAAATCCCCTATGGGATACTTCAGATTTTCCATCGCGGATGTCTTCATCTTACCAAACCCTGTCAAAACGATAGAAAACATTCAATCGTACAAAATTATTCCCAATATCCGTTACCAGCGTGTCGTCCCATTTATAGGGCGTCAGGTGCCAGCTCAGGTTAAGACCGAGACTGCCGTTTTTGGCGACCCTTTTACGAATGTTGACCCCCAGGGAGAAATCGGCGGTATTCACCGAATAGGTTTTGCCTTCTTCTGGGCCCGGATTGGCCCTTTCCAGATTGGTCTCCAACACGCCGAAACCGACACCGGCCACGGCGTCCACGGCCAGGTCTTTAGTGTATTGGAATTCCCGTGTGAGCCACAGGCCGATGGTCAGCCCCACGGTGGGATTGGCCTCTTTGGTTGCGCCGTCAACAAACATCTCAAAGGACTTGCCGTCTCCGGCATAATGGAGCATCACACCGTAATCCAGCCGGGTACGGTCATTCATATAGGAACCCAGCAACAGTCCCAGATTCCAATTCCGGTTAAAGTTTTGCTGCATAGCGCCCACGGGCGACCACATGCCGGCATAAAAGGTCAGGTCAATCTCCCAGGGATAACGCTTAAGCCTTTTTTTCTCCCGTATCTTTTTGATGGGGTTGCCGTCGTACAAAGGCAATTCCAGTTCCCGTTCAAACCCCTCGGCATTGTCACTAAAAAGGAGCGCAAACAGATAGGCGCTGCTGCCCTGTTTCTGTTCGGGCAGCAAATCGAGTGCTAACCGGCGGGTCAGTTGGTCAAAACGGCTGCGCAGGGGCACATAGTTGAAGTATACCTTGTAACGCTCATAATCATCAAAATAGAGCTCGCCGGAAGCAGCTTCGATGCGGTTTTCATATTTGTTTATATAGTTTTCCATGTAGAACATATAATTGGAGTCGGCATAGCTGTTCTCCAGAATGTCCAGCAGGATGCGCAGACGCAGCACCGGTTCCACCGCGCCGCACTCCTCTTCCCACAGGTTGAGAATGATATCCATGCTGTCGATATCGTCAAAATAAAAATCGGATATCAACCGGTGGGCATTACCGGCGATGGTTTCACAGTCCGCATAGGGCAGATGAAGCAGCTCCTCCAGAGAAGGGCTTTGCTGGGCCAGGCCGGGAGCGCCGGGCAGCATAAAGGCCATGGCCGTAAGCAAAAACAGAAAAGGGCTCCGTAAAAATGTTTTTGGTCCATCCATATAATATTCCTCTTTTCAGGGGATATACCCCGGTAATACATCCGGTTACGACATCTCTCTATTAAAGCTATCATCCCGCCCCGGGCAGGCCGGATTTACTCGTGCGCTTCCAGCCAGTTTTTACCGGCGCCGCTATCCACCTTTAGCGGCACCTTAAGGGGAATGGCCGCGCACATAATCTGTTTAACCTTTTCGGCAAAGGGCTCCACTTGTGAAGCTTCCACCTCGAATACCAATTCATCATGTACCTGCAACAGCATGGCGGCGGGCCACTCCTCCTTTTCAATAAAAGCCTGCACATCAATCATGGCCTTTTTGATCAGATCGGCCGCCGATCCCTGAATGGGTGTATTGATGGCCATACGTTCGGCAAATTCGCGGATATTCCGATTGCTGCTGTTGATCTCCGGCAGGTAACGGCGCCGTTTAAGCATGGTTTCCACATAGCCGTCCCGTTTGGCCTGTTCGATGGTGCGGCGCATATAAAGCTGGATATTGGGATAGCGGGCAAAATAGTGGGCGATAAAGCTTTCCGCCTCGTCCGCCGGGATATGCAGGCGATTGGCCAGTCCCCATTTATTCATGCCGTACATGATGCCGAAATTGATCTCCTTGGCCTTGCGCCGGTGATCGGGGGTTACCTCGGCGCGGTCGATATCAAAAATTTGCGCGGCGGTGATGGCATGGATGTCATCATCCTGCATAAAGCCTTCAATCAAGGTGGGATCATCGCTTAAATGGGCCATGATGCGCAGTTCCACCTGGGAATAGTCACAGCTGAGCAGCAAATAGTCCTCGCGGCCGGGAATGAAAGCGCTGCGGATTTCGCGTCCCAGATCCGTGCGGATGGGGATGTTTTGCAAATTGGGATTGGTGGACGAAAGCCGGCCGGTGGCGGCCACCGTCTGGTTAAAGGAGGTGTGTATTTTGCCGGTTACGGGATTGACCAGCGCGGGCAGGGAATCAATATAGGTATTCTTAAGTTTTGTCAGCTTACGATAGGAGAGGATTTTGGCAATCACCGGATGACCGGCATAGCGCTCCAGGGTCTGTTCCGAGGTGGAGTATTGCCCTGTCTTGGTCTTTTTGGGCCGGCGCATGCCCAGTTCTTCGTGGATATGCAGTTCATCAAACAGAATCACCCCCAGCTGCTGCGGTGAACTGATATTGAACTCGCGTCCGGCCTGCTCATAAATCTCCTGTACCAGGTGCTCCAATTGGGCGGCCAGCCGTTCGGATAACTCCCGCAGCACGGGTAAATCTATTTTTATACCGTTGAGTTCGGCCGTGCGCAACACGTGCATCAGCGGCATCTCCAGCTTGTACATCAGATCATCCAGACCACTGTCATGTACTTTTTCCTCCAGAATGCGGCACACCCGCAGCGTAATATCGGCATCCTCGGCGGCATAAGGCAACACCTCGGTGGCGGCCAGTTCGGTCATCGACAGTTGCTTTTTCCCCTTTCCGATCAGCGTCTCGATAGGGATCATCTCATAATCAAGATATTTTGCGG